>CACJUL010000008.1 GCA_902596585.1 uncultured Prochlorococcus sp. | reverse complement strand
TTTAGTTCTGAACCAGCCGCTAATGCTGCATAACCACCTAATGAATTTCCAACAACAATTGTAGGTTTTTTTATTCTTTCTCTTACATAAGCCACAACCTGATCTTTCCATAAAGAACCTGAGTATTCAACATCTTGGGGCTTGGGACTTTTTCCAAACCCAAGTAGATCCATAGCATGAACCTCATATTTGTTACTCAAAATAGGTATGTTGAATCTCCAATGATCTGTAGAAGCACCAAAACCATGTATTAATAAAATTGCAAAATCTTTTGATATTTGCTCAGGCTTAGCAGAAACAGTATGTATTGGGTAACTTAAAAAATTCCAGTCATAATTTACGGCATTATCAATCAAGGCTGAATTTTCCATCTATTGAAATTTTATTTTGACTAATTCTAATAAACTTATTTCCTAAAGAAGACCTACAGGATCAGCAGCAACATCATCTGAAATTTTATTACCATCATTTGGGGGCTTATCTTTTAAAACAATTCTCAAGAGAACGGGCGCAAGAAAAGTAGTTCCTATAACCATTAGTAAAATAGCTGCTTCAAGAGAGGGAGTTAATAACTTAGCGCTTGTTCCCAGCCCAAGGAAAATCAAACCAACTTCTCCCCTAGGCATCATACCCAAACCTACAACTAATCGATTTGTAGGTTTATCACTTGAAAATACCCATCCAGCTGCAATTTTTCCAATAATTGCAACAACTAATAAAAATCCTGCAACTACAAGAGCTGATCTACTTGTTGGATCAAGTGGATTGATAACTGATAGATCCATTCCAGCTCCAACTAATACAAAGAAAATAGTCGCGAATAAGGAAACTAAGGGTAAAACAGATTGTTGTATTGCATGATTATTTTTAGAACTACTAAGAATCAATCCAGCCGCAAATGCACCTAAAGCTGCTTCTAATCCGATGGCTGTTGCTACAAAACAACATAATACCAGTATCACAAAAGATGCTACTACTACAGCTCCAGGGGCTTTCAACCTATCTAATAACCAATCAAATCCTGGTGCTGCTGTCCGACTTAATGCGATAGCAGCAATAACAAATACAACTGCTGCTGCAACTAATTTAATAATAGGTGCAATTTCTAAAGTCCCTCCTGCAGCAAGAGCTACAACAACTGCAAGAATAACAATTCCCAAAATATCATCTAGGACTGCCGCTCCAATAACAATCTGTCCTTCTCTAGTTTTTAAATATCCTAATTCACCGAAAACACTAGCAGTAATTCCTATACTTGTTGCTGTCATGGATGCTCCAGCAAAAACTGCCGGAATAAGATCTACTTGGAAAATAAACATTAATCCGAGAGTTCCAAATGCAAACGGTAAAATTACCCCAGCCATAGCAACAGTAAAAGCCTGCGCACCGACAGCTACTAATTCCTCTAACTCACTTTCTAATCCTGTTAAAAATAAAAGTGCATATAAACCAAGTGTTGCTACTGCTTGGAGTGATGGAAAACTTTCGAAATAAACATCAGGTACTGCTTCCGGGGGAATTGAAGCTAATGAACTAATGACATTTACGAGTCCTTCATTTAGTTCAGTTCCAGCTGAGGGCGGTATCAATAAATGGAATCCTGACGCTCCTATTACAACGCCTGCAAGAAGCTCACCTACAATAGTTGGCAAACTTAGTCTTACTAATACTTCTGCTAATGCTCTCGCTGCTAAAAAGATCAGTAGAAACCTTATAACTCCGATCAAGGTTTCAGCAACTTCTAAATCATGCGCACTTAATTCAGCAAGTAAAGAGTACATTTAAGAGTAAAAAATAAACTACCTAATTGGAAGATAGTTTATTGAGGGCCCACTTTAAGAAATATGTAAGAAAAAAGCAAAAATACTCAACAAGTGTGGATCTGAAGTTACAACAAAGAAATTTTCGAAAAAATGGCTATTGTCTGTTATATGACCAATCCAATGAATTCCAACGAACCCTTTGATCTACGTTTGCCAACCCCAGGTTGCTACTTAGATCCTGAGAAAGCTGGCATGGATTCTGATGCGGTTTTCCAAGGAATGACAGCTCATCTCTTCTATACGCTTGGAAAATTAGCAACTTCTGCAAGTCCTCATGACTTGTATATGGCTTTAAGTTACGCAGTGAAAGATAGGCTAATGACAAGATATTTAGCCAGTCAAGAAGTTATAAGAAAAAAACCACAAAAGACAGTCGCTTATTTATCAGCAGAATTTTTAATAGGCCCTCAGTTAAGTAATAATCTCTTAAATCTTGGAATAACTCAAGAAGCAGAAGAAGCTTTAAAGAGATTTGGCATTGAATCATTGTCAACAATTCTTGAAGTTGAAGAGGAGCCTGGATTAGGTAATGGTGGACTGGGCAGACTTGCAGCTTGTTACATGGAATCATTAGCATCTCTACAAGTTCCAGCTGTTGGTTATGGTATTAGATACGAATTTGGCATATTCAATCAATTAATCAGAGATGGTTGGCAAGTTGAAGTAACTGATAAATGGTTAAAAGGTGGATGGCCATGGGAACTTCCACAACCTGACGAATCATGTTTTGTTGGATTTGGTGGTAGAACTGAAAGTTACAGAGACGATAAAGGTAACTACAGGTCGAGATGGATACCTTCAGAACATGCTATTGGAGTACCTCATGATGTTCCAGTATTAGGATACAGAGTAAACACATGCGATAGACTAAGATTATGGAGAGCCGACGCAACAGAAAGTTTTGACTTTTATGCCTTCAATATTGGTGATTATTACGGAGCAGTTGAAGAAAAAGTTGCATCTGAAACACTTTCAAAAGTTTTATATCCCAATGATGGAACTGATGAAGGTAGAAGATTAAGACTTAAACAACAACACTTCTTCGTAAGTTGTTCTCTCCAAGATATGTTGAGAAGTCTTGAAAAAAGATCAATACCAATAACAGAATTTCCAAAACATTGGACAGTTCAATTAAATGATACTCATCCAGCTATTGCAGTAGCAGAATTAATGAGACTTTTAATTGACCAATATCAAATAGGTTGGGATAAAGCTTGGAACATTACAACCTCTTCAGTTGCTTATACCAACCACACTTTACTGCCAGAAGCACTTGAAAAATGGGATTTAAATCTATTTAATGATCTACTTCCAAGACATCTAGAAATTATTTATGAAATTAATTGGAGATTTCTACAACAATTAAGACTTCGTTATCCTGGTGATGACAAAATTTTGCAAAAACTATCAATAATTGATGAAGAAGGATCTAAATCAGTAAGAATGGCCCACTTGGCTACGATTGGAGCACATCATATAAATGGGGTAGCTGCTCTCCACTCAGATTTAATCAAGAGGCAACTTCTTCCTGAATTTGCCAAACTATGGCCTAAAAAATTTACAAATGTTACTAACGGAGTTACACCTAGAAGGTGGGTAGCACTCTCAAACCCATCTTTATCTAACCTCTTAGAAAAAGAAGTTGGTCCTGATTGGATAACCAATATGGAACTTCTAAAAAAACTAGAGGAAAAGAAAGACGACACAAATTTTTTACAAAAATTTGAGGAAACTAAATTAAACGGCAAGAGAAAATTAGCCAATTATATCCATTCAAAAACAGGTATTCTTGTTGATCCATCAAGTTTATTTGATGTTCAAGTAAAAAGAATTCATCAATATAAAAGGCAACACTTAAATGCTTTACAGATTATTGCTCAGTATCTAAGGATCAAGAATGGTACAAATAATAACAAAGTGCCAAGAACAATAATATTTGGAGGTAAAGCTGCCCCAGGTTATTTTATGGCAAAACTGATGATTCGTTTCATCAATGGCATTGCTGATGTAGTTAATTCTGATCCGGATATGGATGGTCTCTTAAGGGTTGTTTTTTTACCAGACTATAATGTAAAACTTGGAGAAATAGTTTATCCTGCGACGGATCTTTCAGAACAAATCTCAACTGCCGGGAAAGAAGCATCTGGAACTGGAAATATGAAGTTTGCCATGAATGGGGCATTAACTATTGGTACCTTAGATGGAGCTAATGTTGAATTAAGAGACCTTGTAAAGAAAGAAAACTTCTTTCTTTTTGGAAAAACAGAGAGAGAAATTATGGATTTAAAAAATAATAATTACTCGCCCAAAACTTTTATTGATCAATGTCCAGAATTAAAAGAAGTAATACGTTTAGTTGAAATTGGTCACTTTAGCAATGGGGATAAAGAATTATTTAAACCTTTATTAAATAGCTTGACTGGACATGACCCCTTTTTTGTTATGGCTGACTTTGAAGACTATTTAATTAAACAGGATGAGGTTAGTAAATGCTGGAATAATAAAAAATCTTGGAATAAAATGGCATTATTAAATACCGCAAGATCTGGATATTTTTCATCAGATAGATCTATTAGAGAGTACTGCAAATCAATTTGGAAAGTTTCTCCAATGCCAGTAGAAATTACTTGCGATGTTGAAGAATTAACTAATTAATATTTTTTATCTGGAAAATCAGGAGTTTGATGAAATAATCTGTTCAAGATTAACCTATCTATGTTTAATGGGTCTGGAGCCAATTCATTCGCAATTTCTTTAAATTTTGATTCAATATTATTTGGAAATTTCGTATCAAATATTCTTTCCATTAATGCTTCAATGGAATATAAATAAGCATTGACACTTTCAAGTTCATCTAATGCTTCAGTGATTTCCGCATCAGAAATATGTTTATCATCTAAATTTGAATCTTCATTAGATTCTCTTTCAGATAGTTCTCTCTGCAATTCATTTGTAACCTTACTACAAAGGGTTCTGAAAGATTGGATTGATGCCCAGTTTAATTCCTGTTGCTGTTTAAAAGTAGGAAATTCTCTAATCAGACGGTCATGCTCTTTATAAAATCTCTGACAATCTGAGCATTGACAAGGTTCTTCTGTCAAAAGAAAAAAATAACTCTTCCTATATCATCTCACTATTTGGGCATAATTGTTGGGCCATCCAATAATTCGTCATTTTCATCAAGTGTATCTGGACTATCAGGCAAAGGTATCTCAATACTTGTTACCAAGTTAATGACATCTCTTAATCTCATTGAATCAGCGAACCATCCCATTGCCTGTTCAGCATCTCCTCTTTTTTCAGCATCATTTGCCTGGTCTTCATGAGCTTCTGCCAATAAAGCAAGCCAACATAAACATCTTGCTTGAACTATTGAAAGATCTAAATCATTAGGTTGGGATTTAGAAATACGTTCGTGCTCTTGTTGAATTAAGAGTTTTAAACGCATATCATGCAGCTTAGCCATAAAAGATTTATTACTATCTATACGCTAGCTAGAGAGTAGAAACTTTGCACATATACTACATATAGTTTATTACTTTAACGGGACTGGCGGGAGTCGAACCCACGACCTACGGTTTAGGAAACCGTTGCTCTATCCTGCTGAGCTACAGCCCCAATAGATGATTTTTGGAGTAATAAGCATTATGCTAAATGAAAGCAGGAGAGGTAATCGCAAAAAAGTTTTATTTTGGAAACAAAATAAAACTTTTTTGAGGAAAGTCCGGGCTCCCACGTGGTCAGGCTTGCTGGGTAATTCCCAGTGCGGGTAACCGTGAGGATAGTGCCACAGAAACATACCGCCTAATACTTCATGTATGGCAAGGGTGCAAGGGTGCGGTAAGAGCGCACCAGCAACATTGAGAGGTGTTGGCTAGGTAAACCCCGGCTGGGAGCAAGGCTAAGAAGATCTATGACCACTGCATGATCTACTTATAAGCGCCGCTTGAGACTGTGAAGTAATTCCAGCCCTAGATAGATGATTGCCCATCTCATAAAAGATGAACAGAACCCGGCTTATGACCTGCTTTCTAAATGTTGCGATTAATTAAATCATATGACAAATAGGATAAACGAAACGAGAATTAATCAAATAATTACTTTTTTAAAATCTTTAAAAATTAGATCTAAGAGATTTTCTGAAATAATTAGAACAAAGAATATTTCAGTGATTCAAGATTTTCATCAGGCATTAATTCATTCTTCAGATGACAAAATAATAAATTACGAAAAATTAGAATTCTTTGGAGATGCAGTACTCAGATTAGCTGCATCAAACTTTATTGAAAAAAAATATCCTCAAATGAGTGTAGGCGAGAGATCAGAGCTAAGAGCTCAAATTGTCAGTGATGAATGGTTAACTAAATTAGGAAAATCAATTGGAATAGAAAAATTAATAATTAAAGGACCTAAAGCTCTTGGTGATGAAAATTCAAAAAACACAATTATTGGAGAAGCTACAGAAGCTTTAATCGGTGCACTTTATAAGTGCTTTAACTCAATTAATGAAATAAATCTATGGCTAGATGATATTTGGGAAGAAGATTCAGAAATAATTTTAAAGGCTCCTTATAAATTCAAATCTAAGACGGTCTTACAAGAGTGGTGTCAAAGTAAAGGTTTTGATTTGCCAGTCTATGAAATCATCGAAGTTTCTAAAATCAATGGAGATCCTAAAAGATTTTTCTGCAATATTTTCATCGAAGGGATAAAAGAATCCTCTGCAGTGGGCAAATCTCATAAACAAGCCGAAACAAATGCGGCTAGAGTTTTAATAGAAAAATTTATAACTATTGGTAAGATCTAATTTTTATACTATTTCTAAATTAGTTAGCTGAAAAGTAATGAGTTTATCCCAATTACCTCCTTCAAATAGAACAGCAGCTCTTTTTTTTGTCACTCTTTGTACAAAGCCTTTATATCCCCTATATATAGAATTACTATCTTTTACAACTACAAAAGAACCAGGGAGTATAGGTTTAGTCGATGATTCCATAAAGTACTTTACTTAATACAATATATGATAAATAAAAATGAATGGTTGATTGTTGGATTAATAACATCATGTCATGGAATTAATGGCCAAGTAAAGGTTAAATCTCTTAGTGATTTTGAAGAAAGATTTTTAAAGCCTGGAATAAGATGGTTGCAAAAAGACAATGAACCCCCTGCAAAAATTAAACTTATCTCTGGCTACAAACAACCTGGGAAAGAAACCTTCATCATCAAGTTTGAAGGAATAACTACTAGAAATAATGCAGAGCAACTTAAAAATTATAAAATTCTTGTAGAAACCAATCAACTTCCAAAGTTAAAAAAAGAAGAATTTCACTTGTTGGAGCTTATTAATTTACAAGTCAAGATTTTAGAAAATGATGAATTAAAAATAATTGGAAAAGTTCTTGACTTGGAGAATGAAAAGAATAATTTACTTATTATTGAACTATTTAAAAATCAAAAAAAAGTGCTAATACCCTTTGTTAAAGAAATAGTGCCAGTAGTTGATATAAAAAATAATTTTCTTATTATCGATCCCCCAAAGGGGCTTCTAGAAATATAGATATCTGGATAAAAAATTAAAATTTTCTATAAAGTTAAAGTACCAAGACAAATTAAAAGTAAATTTTATATGTTGTTTTTTTATTAGAGGTTATATTTAGATCACTTAATTTTTTATCTAAGGTCGAAGCAAATAATTATGAAAAGATCTTCAGAAAAACAACCTTCTGTTGTTGGACTATTTTCTGGATGCGGAGGATTAGATTTAGGTTTTAAGCATGCTGGTTTTGATATCTTATGGGCAAATGATTTTAATGCTGATTCCGTAAAGACTTATTCGAGAAATATTGGTAATCATATAGTTCTAGGGGACATCACAAAAATACCAAGTAAAGAAATACCATCAAACTTTGACGTACTTTTAGGCGGATTTCCTTGTCAAGGTTTTTCTGTAGCAAATACTAAGAGAAGCATGAAAGATGAGAGAAATTTTTTATATCTAGAGATGTTGAGGATTCTTAAAGATAAAAAACCAAAGTTTTTTGTTGCAGAGAATGTAAAAGGTCTTCTTTCTTTAGAAAAAGGAAATGTCATTGAGATGATTTTGAGGGATTTCGAAAATATAGGCTACAAGGTTGACTACAGACTTTTAATGGCGAGTGATTATGGAATTCCCCAACACAGAGAAAGAGTATTTATTATTGGCAACAGAATTGGCAAAGAAAACCCCTTTCCTAAATACAGCCATGGTCTAAAGAATGATTTATTTAACCCCATATTGAAACCCTACGTAACAACACAAGAAGTTCTTAAACACTTAGCGAATATAAGAACAAGGGATAAACCCTTTAAGTTAGGCAACAAAACTATTTATAATCACGTCGCAAGAACCAATGTAAGCGATAAGTTTTGGGGAAGAAAACATAAAGTAAATCAGTTTGATATTTGTGATTATCTAAAAAAGTGGAGAAAAGATAGTGGATGGTCAACTAAAAAAATAGATGAATATTTTGGTTATGCTCATACGGCAGGTCATTGGTTTAGAAAAGATAATAACTCTGGTTGTATTCCTAATCCTGATGATTGGATGGTATTAAAAAAATTATTAAAATTTGATGATACATACGATAAACAAGTAACTGAACTTGAAGAAAAAACTATTGTTTTTGAACAATCATTACGTATTAATAATTGGGAGGAGCCAAGCGATACAATTACTGCGACTGGACCTGAAATTCACCCAAATAGAAAAAGAAGAATGAGTGTAAGAGAGTGTGCAATCCTCCAAACTTTTCCAGATGACTTTGTTTTTGAGGGTGCCATTGGCAGTATGTATAAACAAATAGGAAACGCAGTACCTGTCGATTTAGCGCACAAAATTGGTTCTGGTATAAAACAATATCTTTAAAAAGCAGTCAAATGGAATTAGAAACAAAAAGATGAACATACTATGGGAGATGTAGATAATTTTCATCTTAAGTTTTTTTAAAAAACGAAAGTAATTGGTCTTTCGCACGTAATTTTAAATAAATTTGGGTTTTCGCTTTAAATTCTAAATATAACTTTATTAGTCGGATAAAGTTATTTATGTAAAACACATTGGTATCAAAAAATGCCCACAAAATCATACTCTTTAGAAGCCGAGATAACTAGAGAAATAGAAGAACTAGAACTTAAATATTTGAATAAATATTATTATTTTTTAAAGTTCACTTTAGATGAAATTCTAGAAGGTCTAAAAACTAGAGATAAAATTGCAGAAGATTGGAAAGGTTTGTATGGAACAAATATTAGTGACTTTTCTACTGGAGCAGAAAGAGTTATTTATGCTCTTTTAAATGGCAAAGGAATTGGAACTCCTAACTCTGCTCCTGTAGGAAGTGACCTGTTTTTTGAAGTTCAAGATGCATTCATTCATATAGATCTTAAAACTGTAGGTGCAACACTATCCCAAAATAAAAAGGTAGGCGCAAATAATATTGGAGATTTTGCAAAAGATATTTTTATTGGCACTAATCAAAATTCTTATAGTGCAAATATTTTTGTTAATAAAGGTAAGGAAAATCAAATTTCGAGACCCTACAAATCTAGTCTTCCCCCAATCTATAACAAATCAGACAAAGATAAGGCCAAACCTTGTTTAACTTATTTTATAACTATGCTTTATGACAAAGATACTCTAGAAACACTTGTTATTAACCTTCTTTGTATGCCAAACGGTTTACTAAAAAATATTTATGAAGACAGACCTATTAAAGCAGGGAAAAATCCAAACAAAGCAAGATTTAATTTTTCAAAAACTCCAGACTTTGAATTATTAAATGACGAAAAAAGAGTAAAGATAGTCTTTTTTAAAGAAAATATGGATGCTAAATATCACCAGAAATTAAAGTGGCAATATAATTTATATAAAAGTCAAAAATAATTTTCAAAAAATTAAATATTAGCGTTATTAAACTTGTTATCTTTATTAAAAATTTTTTTAAGTTTTGATTTAAATGAAAACTATTCTACCGTGACGCTTTTAGCTAAATTTCTTGGTTGATCTACATCAAGTCCTCTATGAGCGGCAATATGGTAACTCAATAATTGCAAAGGAACTATGTTCAATAAAGGAGAAACCCATTCATTAGAAGAAGGAATTTTCATTAAATAATCAAAGATTTCAGTGCCATTACATTCAGGAGCAATTCCAATCAAATATGAATCTCTAGCTTTTGCTTCTTGAGCATTACTAATAACTTTATCAAAAACTTCACCGGGAGAAGCAATAGAAATTACAGGAACTTTTTTATCTAACAATGCTATTGGACCATGTTTCATTTCACCAGCTGGATATCCTGCGGCGTGAATATAACTAATTTCTTTTAGTTTTAATGCTCCTTCAAGAGCAATGGGATAATTTATCCCTCTTCCTAAAAAAATTACATCTTTAATATTAAAAAAGTCATGTGCAAGCTTTTCTGATGTTTGATCATGTTTTTCAAGAAGATCATCTAGTAATGGAGGGAGTTTTATAAGTTCTTTTATTAATTTTTCTATTTCATCAGGACTTTGACTACCTTTAATCTGCGCAAAGTGTATTGCCAATCCATAAAAAGAAAGTAATTGTGCAAAAAAAGTTTTTGTTGCTGCAACTCCAACTTCTATTCCTGCACAAATATCGATTATATTCGTAACTTGCCTTCCTATAGAGCTCTCTCTTCTATTGGTTATTGCAATAAGATTAGGTCTAAATTTTTTATCTTTAATGACGGACCTTCGTTTGATTTCCATATCAATAGCTGCAATAGTGTCAGCAGTTTCTCCGGATTGAGACACTCCAATAGTTAATGTATTTGGTAGTAGTGGAGGAGGTGAGTAACGAAATTCGCTAGCATAAAAAACATTTGTAGGAATGCCTGAGAATTGCTCCAATAAAAAGCTACCTACCATTGCAGCGTGTTTACTTGTCCCACAAGCAATAATTTCAATTCTCTCGATTGAGTCAAAAAACTTTGTATCAAAGGGGTAGTTGATTTGATATTGACCATTTTCTGAATTGTGTTTTAAATAATTTTTCAACCAATTTTTTGCAGTTTCCGGCTGATCGTATATCTCTTTTAGCATGAAATGTTTGAAATTCATCTTATCAATTATTTGCTCTGAGACAGTTAAGGAAACAGGATTGCGATATTGTCTTTCGTTGTTTGAGTCGTATATTTCAATTCCAAGAGGAGTTAATAAAGCGATTTCCTCATCCTCCATTGGCAGAATAATATTCGTAAAGTTAGCAATTGCTGGAGTATCACTTGCACAAATAAATTCTCCTTCACCCAAACCAATAATCAAAGGCGCTTGTTTCCTTGCAACTACTAAAGAGGTTGGAGCACCAGCCCATAAAACTGCCAAAGCATAACTTCCTTCTAAATCAGATATTACATTTCTTACGGCTACTAATAGTGTTGAACCATTATTCTCAAGATTCAACTTACTTAATGTATTTAATTCTCTTTGAATTAAATGAGGAATTACCTCGGTATCTGTATCAGAATTAAAAGTTATACCCTCTTTTTCTAACTTATTTTTTAATTCTTGGAAATTTTCAATAATTCCATTCTGGACAACTGCAATTGCTCCTGAACTATCAGTATGAGGATGAGCATTTTTAACTTCTGGTTTTCCATGAGTGGCCCAACGAGTATGCGCTATACCAACAGTTCCAGGAATATTCTTTTCATTAAGATTAACTTTTAGATTATTAAGCTTTCCCTCAGCTTTGTTACAACTAATAGAATTTGTTTCAGGATTAATTACTGCAATTCCTGCTGAATCGTAACCTCTATATTCAAGTTTTTCTAAACCATTTATTAATAATGGTAAAGCTTTTTTATAACCAGTTACAGCAACTATTCCGCACATATAATAATTTTTTTTCAATTATATTGAAAAAAAAGGCGTATTTATTAAAGCATGGACTCTCTTAGAACTGCACTATAAATCTAATATGCTAAGCCCATACTCCTAGAAGTTTCATCTCCTAAATAAACACGAATACTCAAGAAATCTGTTGGACAAGCAGTTTCGCATCTTTTACAGCCTACACAATCTTCAGTTCTTGGGGATGAGGCAATTTGGCCAGCTTTACAGCCATCCCAAGGAACCATCTCCAAAACATCAAGTGGGCAAGCCCTTACACATTGGGTACATCCAATGCAAGTGTCATAAATTTTAACTGCGTGTGACATGTAAAAATTGTCTTTTGAACCTCGTTATATAATACTATTGTCTTACAAAGAAATTAAAAAAATTAAGATATGCTTCACTCTTGTTAACTCTA
Source organism: uncultured Prochlorococcus sp. (assembly GCA_902596585.1). Taxonomy (GTDB): domain Bacteria; phylum Cyanobacteriota; class Cyanobacteriia; order PCC-6307; family Cyanobiaceae; genus Prochlorococcus_A. The sequence continues at coordinate 35,614 of CACJUL010000008.1, read as the reverse complement.
GGGCATAAAATCTTATAGATAATTAGTAATTTCCATAAACTATGTCACAAGAAATCCTCGAAAAAGTCTGTTCTATTGTTTCAGAGCAATTAAGCGTTGAAGCAGGAGAAGTAAAATCAGATTCAAATTTCCAAAATGATTTGGGTGCTGATTCTCTAGATACCGTTGAATTAGTAATGGCTCTAGAAGAAGCATTTGATATTGAAATTCCGGATGAAGCGGCTGAAGGTATCGCAACAGTTGGCGATGCAGTTAAATTCATCGAAGAAAAAAAAGGTTAATCAAGGATGCCAAATTTCCATCGAGTAGTTATCACCGGTATCGGAGCAGTTACTCCAATTGGTAACAACATTGATGAATATTTACTCAGTCTTCAAAAAGGTATGAATGGAGTTTCAGGCATCACTCTCTTTGATCCTGAAAACCATCCTTGCAAATTTGCAGCAGAAGTTAAGAATCTTCAATCTGAAAATTTTATTGAAGCTAAAGAATCCAAAAGATGGGATCGTTTTTCCCAGTTTGGTGTTATTGCAGCAAAGCAAGCCTTTAGTGATTCTGGATTAGAAATTACTGAAGCTAATGAATCAAGAATTGGAGTAATTATTGGCTCTGGAGTAGGAGGCTTACTTACTATGGAAAGTCAAGCTCAAATTTTGAGTCATAAAGGACCAAAAAGAGTAAGTCCATTTACAGTTCCAATGATGATTCCAAACATGGCAACTGGACTAGCTGCCATTGCTTTGGGTGCAAAGGGACCAAGTTCCGCTGTTTCCACGGCTTGCGCTGCCGGTTCCAATGCAATTGGCGATTCATTTAGATTACTCCAACTTGGCAAGGCAGATGCAATGATCTGTGGAGGTGCAGAAGCAAGTATTACACCTCTTGGGGTTGCTGGTTTTGCTAGTGCGAAAGCTCTTTCTTTCAGAAATGAAAGTCCTGAAACAGCAAGTAGACCCTTTGATGCAGAAAGAGATGGATTTGTCATTGGAGAGGGATCTGGAATTCTTGTTTTAGAAACCTTAGAAAATGCACAAAAAAGAGATGCAAGAATTTATGCTGAAATTATTGGATATGGTACAACTTGTGATGCTCATCACATTACAGCTCCATCACCAGGCGGGATTGGAGGCGCAGAAGCTATCAAACTAGCAATTGAAGACAGTTCTCTAAGCCTAGAAAAAGTTGATTACATTAATGCTCATGGAACTAGTACATCAGCTAATGATAAAAATGAAACTTCTGCAATTAAATCAATATTTAGAGACAGATCTTACCTTATTCCTGTAAGCTCTACTAAGTCGATGACTGGTCATCTCCTAGGAGGTTCAGGAGGTATAGAAGCAGTTGCTTGTATACTTTCTTTGACACATAATTTTATCCCTCCTACAATAAACTACGTCAATCCAGATCCTGATTGTGATCTTGATTATGTACCAAATAATGCAAGAGAAGCTCAAGTAGGAGTTGCTCTTTCTAATTCCTTCGGCTTTGGTGGTCATAATGTTTGCCTTGCTTTCAGCAAAATGAATTGATGACAACCAATTCTGTATATCCAAATTATCTTTTTTTAAAACAATGGTCGCTGCATCTATCTCATTAGAATCACTTTGCGTAAATAGTATAAGAATGCTTGCAGTAGATGCAGTAAATAAATCTAATAGCGGGCATCCTGGATTACCAATGGGTTGTGCTCCAATGGGTTATGCGCTTTGGCAAAACATACTTAATCACAATCCTAATAATCCAAAATGGTTTAACAGAGATCGTTTTGTATTATCAGCTGGTCATGGCTGCATGTTGTTATATTCTTTGCTTCATTTGACAGGATACAAATCAGTTTCAATAGAAGATATTAAAGAATTTAGACAATGGGGGTCAAAAACTCCAGGTCATCCAGAAACATTCGAGACTGAAGGAGTCGAAGTTACAGCTGGACCTCTCGGAGCTGGAATTTCTAATGCAGTGGGTTTAGCAATTGCTGAAACTCACTTAGCAGCAAAATTCAATAAGCCTGATTGTAATATTGTTGATCATTACACTTACGTCATCATGGGAGATGGTTGCAATCAAGAAGGGATTGCATCAGAAGCTTGCTCATTAGCTGGCCATCTTAAACTTGGAAAATTAATTGCACTATATGACGATAATCAAATTACAATTGATGGTCGTACCGATGTTTCTTTTACTGAAGATGTTTTAAAAAGATATGAAGCTTATGGATGGCATGTTCAACATGTCGAAGATGGGAATCATGATGTTAAAGGAATTACTGAAGCCATCGAAAAAGCAAAATTAGTATCAGATAAGCCCTCAATCATAAAAATCTCTACAACCATAGGATATGGATCACCTAATAAATCAGATACTGCTGGGATTCATGGAGCAGCAGTTGGAGAAGAGGAAGCTTCATTAACAAGAGAGTTTTTAAATTGGGAATATCCTCCATTTGAAATACCAAATGAAGTTTATGATCACTTTAGAAAAGCAGTTAATAAAGGTGAAGAGTTAGAGAAAAAATGGGATTCTAAATTTGAAGAATATCAGAAGAAATATCCCACTGAGGGCGCAGAGCTAGAGAGAATGTTAAAAGGACAATTACCTGCGAATTGGGACTCAGATCTACCCTCTTATTCACCTGATGATAAAGGTTTAGCCACCAGAAAACACTCACAAATATGTTTAGGTGCCCTGGGCCCAAACCTACCTGAACTAATTGGTGGATCAGCAGATTTAACTCACTCAAACTATACGGATATCAAAGGAGAAAGTGGATCGTTCCAATCTCATAGTCCTGAAAAAAGATATTTACATTTTGGCGTACGAGAGCATGCGATGGCAGCGGTTCTTAATGGAATTGCTTATCACAATAGTGGTTTAATTCCTTATGGTGGAACATTCCTTGTTTTTGCTGATTATATGAGAGGTTCAATGAGGCTTTCAGCTCTTAGTGAACTCGGTGTTATCTATGTATTGACCCATGATTCAATTGGTGTAGGTGAAGATGGCCCAACACATCAACCTATAGAAACTATCCCTTCTCTTCGAGCCATGCCAAACATGCTAGTTTTCAGGCCTGGAGATGGAAACGAGACTAGTGGAGCCTATAAGATTGCTATTCAAAATCGAAAGAGACCTTCTGCCCTTTGTTTAAGCAGACAAGGCATGCCAAATCAAGAAAATACTTCAATTGAAAAAGTTGCATTAGGAGGGTATGTAGTTTCTGATTGCGAAGGAACCCCAGATTTAATATTTATTGGTACCGGAAGCGAACTAAATCTTTGCATTGAGGCAAGTAAAGAGATTGCAAAGTTAGGTAAAAAAACTAGAGTTGTCTCTATGCCTTGCGTAGAACTTTTTGAAGAGCAGGAAGATTCTTACAAAGAAAGTGTTTTACCTAGTAGCATAACGAAGAGAGTTGTTGTTGAAGCTGCTCATTCATTTGGATGGCATAAATATACAGGTTTTGATGGCATATGTATTACTATGGACAGATTTGGAGCATCAGCACCAGGGGGCGAGTGTATGAAGAATTTTGGATTTACAGTCGAAAACGTAATTAATAAAACAAAAGAAATTTTATAAAAATTAATTTATTATTTTACTGAAGTATTACATCCTTCGAGTTTATCTTTTAGTTGATCAAGTGATTCATCAGAAATTTTTGAATTCATTGGGCAATGCTTAGGTCCACACATTGAGCAAAATTCTGCTTTTTTAAAGATTTCCTCAGGTAGAGTTTCATCGTGGTATTGTTTTGCTCTTTCTGGGTCTAAAGAAAGTTCGAATTGCTTATTCCAGTCAAAGTTATACCTTGCATGACTAAGTTCATCATCCCTATCACGAGCGCCAGCTCGATGTCTAGCTACGTCCGCGGCATGAGCAGCTATCTTATAAGCAATTAATCCTTCTCTTACATCATCTGCATTGGGAAGCCCTAGATGTTCTTTTGGGGTTACATAACATAACATAGAGGTTCCATACCATCCAGCCATCGCCGCCCCTATAGCACTTGATATATGGTCATAACCAGGAGATATATCTGTTACTAAAGGGCCAAGTACGTAAAAGGGAGCTTCTGAACATTCTTCCATTTGTTTTCTCACATTAAACTCAATTTGATCCATAGGAACATGACCAGGGCCCTCCACCATTACTTGAACATTATGTTCCCATGCTCTTCGAGTAAGCTCGCCTAAAGTCTTTAATTCAGCCAGCTGAGCATCATCAGAGGCATCATGCAAACATCCAGGCCTAAGTGAATCCCCTAGAGAAAAAGTACAATCATATTTCTTAAAAATCTCACAAATATCGTCAAACCTTGTATAAAGAGGGTTTTGCTTAAAATGATGCAACATCCATTGAGCTAAAATACCACCGCCTCTACTGACAATTCCAGTAATTCTTCCTTTAACTTTTGGCAAATGCTCTATTAACAATCCAGCATGAATAGTCTGATAATCTACGCCTTGCTGACAATGCTTTTCAATAATATGAAGAAAATCGTCTTCAGTTAGTCTATCTATTGAGCCATGTACACTTTCTAAAGCTTGATAGACAGGAACAGTTCCTATAGGGACAGGAGATTCATGAATAATTGCTTGTCGCACTTCATCTAAATTTACTCCTCCTGTAGAAAGATCCATAACAGTATCCGCCCCATATTTAACAGCTAGCTTAAGCTTCTCTACTTCTTCATTAATATCACTTGCATTAGGGGAAGCACCAATATTTGCATTGACTTTGCATCTAGAAGCAATACCAATAGACATTGGCTCAAGATTTAAATGATTAATATTAGCTGGAATGATTAATCTTCCTCTTGCAACTTCTTCCATTATTAAAGAAGCAGGTAAATTCTCTTTTTTTGCCACAAAATCCATTTCTTCAGTGATATGACCGTTCCTCGCAAAGTTCATCTGAGTCAAATTGTTTTTTCCAAGCCGAGGCTTAATCCATGAACTTCTCATAATTTATAAATTTTTAAAGATGTTATTACTAAAGTTTGATCAAAATTCCACTTCCCTGAATCAAGATTAATGATTCAGGTTCAAAGGGTATGATCTCAGCCAAGTTTAATTTCTTAGCACCCCTAGTATTAATCTTATTATTAGCTCTTTTCTAAAAAATAGTCATCACATGTTGCGTAAAAATAAATAAATTATTTTTATTTAACTTTTTGATAAGACTTTATCTTTTTTAAAATATTTTTTCTGTCCAATCTTCTTCTTAAATCTTTCTCCAAGACAATTGAAACACCCATTAAGCCAAGAGGAAAATAAAAAATCTTCCTAGAATTTTCGCTCACTACTGAGCCAATAGCAGATATAAGAATCATAAAAGGAGCAACAAAAGATAAAAATAAACTTTTATTCATTTTCATTTATCAACTGTACTAATCATTTCGTTATTCAATTTTACTATGGATTCCGTTAAGACTTTAATCCCTACAGAAATAGCTTTTTCATCTGGATCAAATTTAGAACTATGGAGTGGCGCACATCCATTTGAACCGGCAACCCCAAGTCTAAACATAGCCCCAGGGATCTCATTCAAGAACTCAGCGAAATCTTCAGCACCCAATGATGGTTTTTGTAATTCGATAACATTTTCTTGACCTAAAACCTTAATTCCAGAATCTCTGAGAACTCTATTGATTTCAGAGTCATTATTGACTGGTGGAGTAATTTCTCTAAATATTACTTTTGCATCAGCGCCGCAACTATTAGCCAGAGAAGAAATGTTTTCATTGAGCCAATTACCAATATTCTTAAATAATTTAAGATTAGTGCATCTAACAGTGCCGATTATATTAACCTTTTCCGCAAGTACATTAAATGCATTTCCACCGTTTATTTTGCCAAAAGTTATTACTACAGGATCTAAAGGATCCAACTTCCGTGTTATTAATTCTTGAATTCCCGAGATAACTTTAGAGGCCGCCCATATAGCATCAACCCCTTCATGAGGTCGCGCACCGTGTCCTGATTTTCCTTTAATCTCCACCTTTAGTTCTCCAGCGGCTGCAGTTAGGCTTCCCTCTTTAATCCCAATAGTCCCTACAGATAAATCGGGATAAACGTGAACTCCAAAAATATGAGTTAAGCCATTAGTGGCCCCATCCTTAATCATCCATCTAGCTCCACTGGCAATTTCTTCAGCAGGCTGGAAAATTAATCTAATTCCAGTATTAAGTTCTAAATCCTTCACAATTTTTGCTACCCCCAATCCAATCGTTATGTGCAAATCATGACCACATGCGTGCATAATACCATCTACTTTTGAAGAAAAACTTAATTTAGTTTCCTCAAATATTGGCAAAGCATCCATATCAACTCTTAAACCTATAATCCCCTTGTTTAAGGGACCAAACTCTGCAGTTACTCCAGTTTTTCCTACAGATTCTCTAACATTCCAACCAAGATTTTTTAAGTAACCACTTATCAAAATCGCTGTTTGATTTTCAAATCCACTTAATTCAGGATGTGCATGAATATGTCTTCTTAAATGAATAAATTCATCATGATACGAATCAATTTTTTTAAGAATCTGCTCTCTATTCATTACTTATTTTAAATCGATAAAGTTCATCAAATCTTTAATTGGTTTTGGAGGCCATCTTCTTATTTTTTTTAACCATTCCTCATCACTATATCTAGGATCTAATTCAGTGACTGCTACCCAATTACTCTCTGCTTTGCCTGATTCACCTTTGGACCAATTCAAAGCTGTTAAAGCAGCCCTAGCATCTGCAAAAGTAGGATAACGTCTAATTAATTTCTGTAGTTCTTTTTCAGATTTATCAAAATTACCCAACTGTAAATCTGCTAAAGCCATACTTGACCTTGCCATAGCAAATCCAGGATTATATAAAGCAGCTTTTTCAAATAAATCTCTTGCTTTTCCCCATTCTGATGTAGATCCTTTAACATTAGCCAAATTATATAGTGCAGAGAAATTTTTACTATCTTGCGAAATAACAAACTTATAATCTCTCTCCGCTTGTGACCATAGACCCAATGCTTCCTCTGCTATCCCTCTATTAATATAGGGATCTATTTCACTTGGATTTAAAATTATTGCTTTATTTTGATCATCTATTGATCCCTCTACATCTCCTATGACAAGTCTTACATTACCTCTATTACTCAACCCTGCAGCATCATCAGGATAATAGTCTAGATAGCGATTCCATTCTTTTAAAGCGAGATTAAATTTACCTTCTGAACTTAAATCTAATGCATTTCTAAACAAGTTCTCTCTCAAAGATGATGAAAAGGATGGTGCAACATAAAAAATATTGACACAAACAAAAAATAATAAAAAACAAATTTGAACTTTTTTAAAAGTTATCATTTTTTGAATCAATGTACTTTTTTCCCAAGGCAGTAAGCAATCGTCCTCGCGGAGTTCTCGTAATGAAACCAACTTGGATTAGATACGGCTCAACTACAAATTCTAACATTGATGAATCATCACCTAATCCTGCTGCGATTGATTCAAGACCAGTTGGGACATTATTATTTTGGTTTAAAAAAGATAAATAATGCCTGTCTAAAGAATCCAATCCTTTTTCGTCTATTTGGTAAGAATTTAAAGCTTTCTTTATTAAGTTGTCCGTGATCATATTAGTTTTTCTTACAACTTGAGCATAATCTCTAACTCGTCTTAATAATCTCAAAGCAATTCTTGGAGTCCCTCGAGATATTTTTGCCAAATTTAAAGATGCTTCATCATCTAAATTGAGATTTATTAACCGAGAGAAATTAACAATTATTTTTTTTAATTCATCATATGTATACAATTCAATTTTATGAGATATACCAAATCTATCTCTTAGAGGAGCACTAACTGAGGCTAATTTCGTTGTGGCACCAATCAGAGTAAACCTAGGAAGATTAATTGTTCTGCAACGTGTCCCCCTATTAGCTCCCATAGTTAAATCTAATCTAAAATCCTCCATTGCAGAATATAACAATTCTTCAGTCAACCGATTCAAGCGATGTATCTCATCGATGAATAAAACTTCACCCTCTTTTAATCCTAGTAGTAACCCTACAATATCTCGAGGCCTTTCAATTGCGGGTGCAGTTGCTATCCTACATTTTGTATTCATTTCATGGGCTATCAAAAAAGCCAGGGTGGTCTTACCTAAACCCGGCTGTCCATGTAAGAGAGTATGCTCCAAAGGTTCTTTTCTATAAATTGAAGCATCTATAGCGATTCTTAAAGAAGACTTAAGTTGTTCTTGGCCAATAAATTCTTTAAAATTAACAGGACGAGCTAAATTCAGATTATTTTTTCTTTTTTCTTCTGGAATGATTTTTGAATCAACTAGTCTCAGTTCTTTTTTACGAAGAGAAAAGTCGTTATCGCCTATATTGGATGAAATGATTGCCATAATGAAAGGTTAATTGCAATTGTTCTGAGTAGAAAGATTTTTTACAACTAAAATGGCAAAAAATTCCAACAAAAGTCAAAAAAACTCAAAAAAAGAAAATGGTTTTAAACGTCTAGCTGATAATAGATATGCAAAATTTCAATATGCAATATCTGAAACAATTGAAGCTGGAATTGAACTTTTGGGGACGGAAGTGAAGTCTATAAGAAATGGAAAAGCAAATTTAAGAGATGGGTATTGTTCATTCAGAGATGGTGAGATTTTATTGTTAAATGTTCACATTTCACCACACAAAAATGTGGGCGTTTTTTTCAACCATGATCCATTAAGGAATAGAAAGTTGCTACTACATAAAAAAGAAATAATAAAACTGAAATCAAGCACTGAAAAAAAAGGAATGACTATTGTTCCACTATCACTTTATTTAAAGGGTTCATGGATAAAACTAACTATTGGAGTCGGTAAAGGGAAAAAATTACATGACAAAAGACAAGACGAAAAACAAAAAAGTATGAAAAAAGAAATTAACTCCGCACTAAAACGATAAAAATATTATTAACACCTATTAAAACTATTAATCTAAACTTACTGAACTTGGAGGAGGAGAAGGATCTGGATCTGCAATTAACATATGCTGTAAGACAGTTTCAGGTCTCTCGCTATCTCTCCAGCGAATTTTATATGCAGGCATTTTTGTACCCCTGCTCGTAGTTTGCTCAACTGGTTCAATAACCCATCCTCTTCTTGATCGGCCTTGAGGATTTCTTTTCACTACTGCATCCGCGTGTTTAAAACGGAAACCAACACGTTCACCACTCATTTAAAAAATTCGTATTGGATTAATTAATATATTTTACTTCATTACAAGGTTAATTTTTCATTTTTATTAGAAGTTATTTCTGGTTTTAACAATGGGAAAGGAATTACATCCCTAATTGATGGACTATTAGTAAGTAACATTATAAGTCTATCAATACCTATGCCTAGTCCTCCAGTTGGAGGCATGCCAATCTCTAAAGCATTCAAAAAATCTTCATCTATACAATGAGCCTCAAGATCTCCCTCATTTCTAAGAGACTGCTGTAATAACATTCTCTCTCTTTGATCTACTGGATCTATCAACTCACTAAAAGCATTTGCCAACTCTCTGCCTACAATAAATAATTCGAATCTCTGAACCATGTCTTTATTATCAAGATGAGGCCTTGCTAAAGGAGAAATCTCCACAGGATAATCAATAACAAAAGTAGGTTCTATAAGTTTTGACTCTACTTTTTGCTCGAAGACTTCGTTTAAAAGTCTCCCTATAGTATTTACTTTATTGGAAAATTCAACATTTATACTTTTAACAGCCTGTTTTGCTGCTTGAAAGTCTCCACTGAAAGAATCAAAATCAATACCTGTATATTTTTTGACTACATCTTTCATAGATATTCTTGACCAAGGTTTAGAAAAATCAATTTCCTTAGCCTGATAATTTATTACTAAAGAACCACATGCATCAAATACTATATCTTTTATAAGTTCTTCTGTTAAATCCATCATATCCACATAATTAGAGAAAGCTTGATAAATTTCAACTGAAGTAAATTCTGGATTATGCTTTGTACTAATCCCCTCATTCCGGAAAATTCTTCCCAATTCATAAACTTTCTCAAATCCTCCGACAACCATTCTTTTTAAATGCAATTCTGTAGCTATTCTTAAATACAGTGGAATATCTAATGTATTGTGATGAGTAATAAATGGTCTTGCTTCGGCACCACCTGCTTCGGATTGCAGAATTGGAGTCTCAATTTCTAAAAAATTTCTATTATCGAGCCATTTTCTTATAAAACTTATACACTTAGCTCTTGTTTTAAAAACATTTTTAGAATGAGGATTTACTATTAAATCTAGATAACGTTGTCTATATCTTTTTTCAATATCAGTCAATCCGTGCCATTTATCGGGTAAAGGCTGTAATGATTTGGATAACATTTCCCATTTTTCAACTTTAATTGAAAGTTCACCTCTGTTAGTTTTTTTAATAGTTCCGTAGACTCCTATCCAATCACCGATATCCACTATCTCTGTAATATCTTCAAAAGATAGTAATTTTTGGTTTTCTAAATTGCAATTAATAATTCTTTTATCTAAATAAAGCTGAATCTGGCCTTCTTGATCGTTTATCGTAAAAAAAGCAATTTTACCCATTACTCTTTTTGCCATTACTCTACCTGCAAGAGAAACATTAAAATCTTTCTCTTGACCATTTTCTAAATTATCAAATTTTTGAAAAAGAAATTTCGTCGTATGAGTAACTTTAAAACTTTCTGCATAAGAAACAAATCCTCTACTAATTAGTGAATTAGCTTTTTGTAAGCGAGCTTCTCTTATTTCAGACAAAATTTATTTAAATATATTTGATTTAATAAACGTATCAGAGAAAGGCTCAACTTGCCAAAGATGTTGCTGTTTCGCCAACTCTCTGAGACGCATAACCAATCCCTCTAACCGTTAGTATTAATTCGGGATTTCTTGGGTCTGGTTCCAATTTACCTCTTAATCTTGCTACATAAACATCTACAACTCTTAAATCTGCAGCTCTACGGGGAGGATAACCCCAAAGTTGTTCTAAAATTTCAGCTCGTGGAACAACTTTTCCAGGCTCATCGAATAGTAACTCTAGAAGGCTAAATTCTGTATAAGTTAGACTAATTCTTTCTCCTGCCCTAGAAACTTGTCTTCTATTAGTATCAACAACTAAACTTCCAAATTTCATAACCCCTTTTCCAGAGGGAGTCTCTTTTGTTTCCGTAACCGATACAGTAGGACCCATTCTTCTCAAAATAGTAGCTATCCTAGCTTCTAGCTCTTTTGGGCTAAACGGTTTTGATAAATAATCATCAGCTCCTAAATCCAAGCCTGCAACTCTCTCTGAAATCGCTTCTAGAGCAGTTAAAAATATTATTGGCACAACTGATTCAGCTCTAATTCTTCGACAAACAGCAAATCCATCCATTTTTGGAAGCATTACGTCAAGCACTATTAAGTCAGGAGAATCTCGATGAAAAGATTCAAGAGCTTCTTCGCCGTTTGTAGCTGAAAAAACTTGATATCCTGCTAGTTGAAGTCTTGTAACTAACACCTTCAAAACTGCTGGTTCATCATCAACAACTAAAATTCTTGCTTTTGACATAGTTAAAAAAGATTTGCAGATATTTCAAAGCAAAAGTTTATTGCTATTGAATTTTTATTCTAACAATTAAAAATATAACATTACGAAGCATCAAAGATACAATACCAAGATTTACGAAAAAATTTAAAAAAATCTAAGAATTACTTATTTCCATACAAATATTACTTGTTTAAAAATTTAATATTTTACTTTTTTCCTTAGAGAATTTAAAAATTCTCAAAAGATTTGAACAGATTAAGGGAGCTAATAAACCTGTAAGAAAAACTTCAGCAAAGATATTTTGTACGCTTGGGATAAATAGTAAAAAAGAACTATCTGAAAAATTTTTAAACAAAATCTGGATAAAATACAAAATCCCACATAAAAAACTTCCAATAGAACAAATTAAACCATACCTAAAATGTCCTACCAAAATATCACTGTGAATTTTTATTCTTCCAAACCATAGTCCACACAATAATAAACCTGGAATTTGAGTAAAACTATTATCAACAGTTACGGAGTCTAAAATTAGACCTAAAAAAAAACTAAATATTAGTCCATTGATTGATCCATTAATCATTGTCCATGGCAACAACCATAATAAAGGCCAATATGGCTGAATACCTAAAAAACCAAGCCAATTTGGGTGCCATAAAAAAATAATTGGAATAAAAATAAAACACATAAGTGATAAATGTTTTGTTAAAAATTTATTCATTAAATTTTTACTTTTAAAATTTGGACCCAATCTATAGAATGAGGTTTTGCCAAAAGTGATATTTTTGCTGTTTTTTTTGTTTGAAAGGGTTTTTCTATTGAGTGGACAATACCAATTGGGATATTTGGGGGTAATAAGGTACTAGCAGGAGAAGATGAGACAAAATCGCCGACTTTTAAGTCTGCATCTTTTGAATATAGTACTAAATTAGGATAATCATCTCCAGAACCAATAAGTAAACCATTAATTTGAATTCTATCCATCCATACACCAACTTTACTTTCAGGAGAAGTTAATAATATTACCGATGACGTAAAAAAAGATGTACTTTTTACTCTTCCTAATAATCCACCTGGACCCACGACAATACTACCAATTTGCACTCCATCTTTTGAACCTTTATTTAATATGATTTGTCTCCACCAACTTCCTGTTTTTCTAGAAATAACTGCAGCTAAAATAGCATCATTATCGGATGATTCTTGGAGATTTAATATTTTTCGTAATCTTACATTATCCTTTTTAAGAAGATTTAATTTTATTAAATATTCTTGATTTAAACTCTTAAGAATAAGTTCTTTTTGAGACTCGCCTGGCCAAAAGGGCTTTGAAATAAAATAATAAAAATCCTTATATATTGAACCTTTTGTAATCCTTACAAAAATCAAAAATAAAAAAATTGAAAACAATATCCAACTTTTCTTTTTATGCCACCAACGACTAGTAGAAATTCGTCGGATATCAAACATATTATTAATCTCTAATCACGTTTTTTATTAAGTCTGTAGTATCAACAACTCTTTTAAGTTTTTTAAAATCATCCAAAACCTCTCCACAGCCATTAACTACACATAGCAGTGGGTTTTCTGCTATGTGCGTAAAAATTCCAGTTTCATTGCTCACCAAATCATTAATTCCTCTAACTAAAGCTCCACCACCTGCAAGCATAATACCTCTTTCAACAATATCTGCAGCAAGTTCAGGGGGGGTCCGCTCTAAAGTTCTTTTTATAGCTTCCACTATTTTGCTTAGTGGATCAGCCATAGCTTCTCTAATTTCTCCAGATGTCAAAGTGATTGACCTTGGCAAACCTGTCAAAAGATGTAAACCCCTAACCTCAAGGGGGTTTTTATCAAAATCATCATCTGGAAATGCTGAACCAATTTTTATTTTAATATCTTCTGCGGTTCTTTCTCCAACAACTAAATTGTGAACTTTTTTAAGATATTGCGAAATTGATTCATTAATTTCATCTCCAGCTACTCGAACGGATTCACTTAATACAGTTCCGCCCAAGCTTAATACTGCGACCTCTGTAGTACCACCACCGACATCAACAATCATAGTTCCAATTGGCTCAGTTACTGGTAATGATGCCCCTATTGCCGCTGCCACAGGTTCATCAATCAGATAAACTTCTCTCGCTCCAGAAAAGCACGCTTCTCTTACTGCTCTTCTCTCAACACTAGTAACTCCGCTTGGAATACCAACTACTATTCTCGGGGCTAATACACCTTTTCCTTCGTTACATTTTTGGATAAATATTTTTATCATTTGCTCTGCCGCATCAAAATCTGCAATAACTCCATCTCTTAGTGGTCTTACAGCTCTTATAGTTCCAGGAGTTCTTCCTAGCATTAACTTTGCTTCGTCTCCGACTGCCAAGGGGAATCCCTCATCTAAATCCATTGCAACAACTGAAGGCTCTTGTAAAACAACCCCTTTCCCTGACATATGTATAAGGGTATTAGCGGTGCCCAAATCAATACCAATGTCTCTAGATAATTTAAATCTGTTAAAAATCACAATAATAAATCTTTTTTTAATGATATATCCATTTTTTATTGACCTCTGACAATTACCTAATTTAGTTATGAATAGCACGTAAAACTTTGAGCAAAAACTCAAAATATGAGTATTATTAAAAAAAAAAATTATGGAAATTAACACTATTAACCTAGTTGGTAGAGCTGGTAAAGAACCAGATGTAAGGTACTTTGAATCTGGCAGTATCGTTGCGAATTTCACCCTAGCGGTGAACCGAAGAAGTAGAGATGAAGAGCCAGACTGGTTTAATTTAGAAATCTGGGGAAAACAAGCCCAAGTAGCAGCAGATTACGTTAAAAAAGGATCTTTAATTGGAATTACAGGAAGCTTTAAAATTGATAGTTGGAAAGACAAAAATACGGGGGAAGATAGATACAAACCAGTTGTTAGGGTTGATAGATTAAACTTATTAGGCTCCAGAAAAGAATCTGAAAATAACCAATATTCAAACAACAATAACTCTAATGAAATACCCTTCTAATTACTATTGTTTTTAATAAATCTAATAAGCAGCTTTACTAAAAAATATAAGAAAATAATAATTAAAATTGGCTTCACAACATATTTGATTTGATCTAAGTAGGTTTCAATGATTGAATAGTTTTCACCAAATAAATAACCTGTATAAGTGAGAAGCGAGACCCAAATAAAACTACCCATTGTAGTCCAAATCAAAAATTTACTAAATGGCATAAGTTCTATCCCAGCAGGGACTGAAATTAAAGTTCTTATACCTGGAATTAAACGACCCCAAAATACTAAAGAAACTCCATATTTATCAAACCACTTTTTACTTTTAGCTAAATCATCAGAAGAAATTCCTAGATATTTTCCTTTTTTATCAAGAAAATTGGATAGTTTTTTTTCATTTACTAATCTTCCTAAGTAATACCAAGGCAATGAACCTAGGATCGTTCCAAATAAACCCCAAAAAACTAGAATATAAAAATTTAATTTTTGCTGATAAACGAAAAAGCCTCCTAATGGCATTATTATTTCTGATGGGATAGGAGGAATTACGTTTTCTAAAAACATAGCCAAACAAATAGTAAGGTATGCAATTGTAGAATTCTTTTCAACAGCGAGACTAATATAGTCTGGGATAGAAGTAAGGATATTTAGAAAAATTAAACTCAAACTTAATATCTATAAAGTTCTGGTTTATAGGGTCCATCAATAGAAACATTAATATAGTCAGCCTGCTCTTCAGTTAATTTTGTTAATTTTGCACCAATTTTATCCAAATGTAATCTGGCTACCATTTCGTCCAAATGTTTTGGTAAAACATAAACCTCTTTACTATATTGCTCTGACTTATTGAAAAGTTCAATTTGAGCTAATACTTGATTAGTAAAAGAATTACTCATAACAAAACTTGGATGTCCAGTGGCACAGCCTAAGTTAACTAATCTTCCTTCTGCTAGAAGAATAATTTTATTTCCGCTGGGTAAAGTTATGTGATCAACCTGCGGCTTAATATTGTCCCATTGATAATTTTTTAAAGAGGCAACATCAATTTCATTATCGAAATGGCCTATATTACAAACTATGGCCTCATTCTTCATCTTTACAAGATTTTCATGGGTTATCACCTGATAGTTACCAGTGGCCGTAACAAATATATCTATATCTTCAACAACATCTTCTAATCTAACTACGCTATATCCTTCCATAGCTGCTTGAAGGGCACAAATTGGATCAACTTCAGCAACTTTTACAATTGCGCCAAGTCCTCTTAATGACTGTGCTGAGCCTTTACCTACATCACCAAAACCCATTACCAGTGCCACTTTGCCTGCAATCATTACATCAGTCGCACGCTTAATGCTGTCAACTAAAGATTCTCGGCAACCATATAAATTATCAAATTTGCTTTTTGTTACTGAATCATTAACGTTTATAGCTGGAAAAGGTAAAGCATTTTGCTTTTGAAGTTGATAAAGTCTTGCAACACCAGTGGTAGTTTCTTCAGTAACACCAATAATATTACTCTTGATTCTGGAATAGAAGCTGCAATCAGTTTGTAACTTAGACTTAATAGAATTGAATAAAGCAATTTCCTCTTCATTACTAGGATTATCTAAAACAGATAAATCATTTTCTGCTTTACTACCAAGTATTAATAAGCCAGTTGCATCACCTCCGTCATCAAGAATCATGTTTGGAGAATCTGAACCCCAATCAAGAATGTAGTGGGTGTATTGCCAATATTCATCGAGGGTCTCACCTTTTTTTGCATATACGGGAATTCCTTGTTTAGCAATAGCCGCAGCCGCATGATCTTGAGTTGAAAAAATATTGCATGAGGCCCATTTAACTTTTGCTCCAAGATCAACAAGAGTTTCTATTAATACTGCTGTCTGGATTGTCATATGTAGACTTCCAGCTATTTTTGCACCTTTGAGTGGCTTTTCAGATTGATATTTATCTCTAAGTGCCATTAATCCTGGCATCTCCGTTTCAGCAATTTTAATTTCTTTACGCCCAAAATCTGATAATGAAATATCAGAAATTATGAAATCAGGAACCGATGTTTTAATTGAATTTGCGATAACCATATTTTGTAAATACTTTTTCTATTAAACTATAGTTGATTGTTGTGTAATTTTGTGTTTGTTGAAAATTTAAAAGAGACTTTAAATTTAGGGGAAAAACTCTCACACAAATTAAATCCCCAATCAATTGTTTTATTAAATGGTCCAATTGGGGCAGGTAAAACTACATTTGTTCAAGGTATTGCCAGAGGTTTATCTATCTCTGAGGATATTACAAGCCCTACATTTGCTTTATCACATCACTATTATTCTGGAAAAATTCCTCTTATTCATCTAGATTTATATAGGTTAGAAAATACTTTTTCAGCAAAAGAATTTTTTTATTCTGAAGAAGAAGAGGCACTTCAAAACAAAGCTATTTTAGTTATAGAATGGCCAGATTTAATAGAACCACTGATCGAAAATTTCTGGAAAATAAAAATTAGTTACGCAGAAAATTATGGAAGAAACTATGAGATAAGAGATCCTAAAAATTTATTAACCTTCTCATAATTTGGCTGTTGCTCAATTGCACCTTCACCAAGACAAGTTAATAATCCACAAACACTGGCAAACTTAAGACACTCTTCTATCTCTAGTTCATTTGAAGGATAGCCAAAAGAAATAAATTTCGAAATTAAGCCAGCAAGAAAAGTATCGCCTGCACCAGTTGTATCGACAATTTTTGTTGAATTTGGAGTTTTTGTGATTCCCTGTAATCCATTGATATACCATGAAACGGGGTTTTTACCATCGGTTATTATCACATCTGGTCTTTTTGACAATTGTTGAGATATGAGCAAAGGATTTTCATGCTCAAAAAACAAAGTCGCTTCCTCCCTAGCAAGTTTTAAGACATGAGCATGATTTAAAAAATTTTTTATTAAATTCACTCTGGCTTTCTCACTAATTACTGAAGAAAAACGTGAATAATCCCAGAAGACCTTTCTCCAATTCAAATCAATAACAATTTTGACTTGAAATTTATTAGCCTGTTTTAATAAAAAATGAATAGCCTCTGCAGAGATTGGAGATGATAGTAGGATCGTTCCTGTAACCAAAAATTTAGTTTCTAAAAACAATTTCTCTAGGTTTGGAAGTTTTTTTTCAATTAATTCCTTCTTAAAGGTTTCATCAGCAAAGCATGAATTGGAGCCTCCTACAAATCCTGAAAAAAAACGATCTCCAAATTTATCTCTGTCTACATTAACCACACGAGTAGATGAATCATTATCTAATTGCAAGAAATCTAAATTAACCTTCAATTCATTAAATTGCTCAATAAATTGTTTTCCAAAATTATCATTTCCTAAACATCCAACAAATATTGAGTCTATTTTTAATTTACTTAATGCACAAGCAACATTAGCCGGTGCGCCGCCCAAAAAATCTGTAAATCCTTCATTTGACTTATTCCTAATCCTGTCTATTAAAGCCTCTCCAATACATACGACCTTAGTCTTTTTCATAAATTACCCCTTTTTCTTACCTAAGAATAATTAATCAAAAACGAATATTTTTTTTTTGAATTAAAGTTTAATTAATAGCATTTTAATAATGTCTTTTAATCAATCTAGAACTTGGATATGGAATAGTTGGGACATTTCATGGTCTTTATCACGAGAATCTAACTGCGAAAACAATCTCAATGTTTTACTAGTACATGGATTTGGGGCCTCAAAAAAACATTGGAGATATAATCAAGATTTTCTTGGGAAAGTTTCTAATTGTTATGCAATTGATTTATTAGGATTCGGAGAAAGCAGCCAGCCCAATGCGTTATTAAATTACGAAACTTATAAGAATAATTCAATTAAATACTCATTCGACTTATGGAGTAATCAAATATCAACATTTTGTTCAGAGGTAATAAAATCTCCTGTTTACTTGGTGGGTAATTCAATTGGTGGTGTTATTGTATTAAAAGCTGCTGAAATTCTCGAAGATTACTGTAAAGGTGTTATTTTAATCGATTGTGCGCAAAGAACGATGGACGATAAACGTCTTAAAAAAAATGATATTTTGATGAATTTACTGAGGCCTATATTAAAAACCTTAGTAAGGCAGAGAATCATTAGCAATACACTTTTTACAAGAGCAGCTAATCCAAAAGTTATAAAGAAAATTCTTGAACAAGCTTACCCTTCAGGAAAAAATATCGATGAAGAATTAATTGAAATACTATATAAACCCTCTAAAAGGATCAATTCAAAAGAAGCATTTCGTGGTTTTATTAACTTGTTTGATGATTATCTTGCGACAGATCTTTTCGATAAGGTTGATAATCCAATTCAATTAATTTGGGGAGAAAAAGATCCTTGGGAATCTATAAGTGAAGCAAAAGAATGGAAAAAGAAATACAAGAATATTAAAAGACTAGATATTATCAAAGGTGCAGGTCATTGTCCTCATGATGAAGAACCTGAAGAAACAAATAGGTTAATTTGCGAATTTCTTCAAGAAACAAAATAAGCTTCAACATTATCGCTTAATCTTCTCAAGCCTCTTAGTCCATCGCGTTCTAAATTTCTTACTCTATCTCTACTAATTCCCAATACTCTTCCTATACCTGTTAAAGACATTGGTTCATCTCCATCCATCCCATATCTCATTCTTAAAACTCTACATTGCAAATCTGGTAGTTGATGTAAAAGAGAATGGAGATCTCCTCTCATACAATCCATCTCTATTTGTTCGTCTGGCAGATCTTCGCCTCCTGCTAATAAATCTAATAAAACAGTATCTTCTCCATCACCAACTTTTGTTTCAAGACTAACTGGCTGCCCTGCTTTACACATTAAATCCTTTACATCTTCTTCAGGAAGCTCAACATATTTCGCAAGTTCGCTTACTGTTGGAGTTCTAGACATTTCTTGACTCAACTCTCTTTGACCTTTTTTCAATTTGTTCAACATTTCAGTTATATGTATAGGTAACCTGATTGCCCTACTTTTTTCGGCAATTGCTCTAGTAATGCCTTGCCTAATCCACCAGTAAGCGTATGTTGAAAACTTATAACCTCTAGCTGGATCAAACTTTTCTACCCCTCTGACAAGTCCTATTGTTCCTTCCTGTATTAAATCTAGTAATTCCATATTTCTTTTAGTATATTTTTTTGCAACACTTACTACCAACCTTAAATTTGCTGCAACCATTCTTTCTTTTGCCCTCTGCCCAGCTCTCAATCTTTTTTTAATAATGGAAGTAGATAAATTTAATTTGTTAGATAATTCTTCAATGCTTGGCTTATCCCCTGTTAATTCAATAATTTCCAATTCTGCTCTTTCGACTTGCATATATTCTTGTACCTGCCTACCAAGAGTAATTTCTTGCTCATGTGATAAAAGTGGAACTCTACCAATATCTCTCAAGTAAGATCTAACTAGATCTACATCATTACTTGCTTTTAAACTTGATATTGTCGCTAATTTATTCTCACTTAATGTTTCAGAAGACATAAAATCAAATGACGTTTTGTAAACAATACCATTAAGAATTGTAAAGTTAAACAAAAAAATCCACAAATTTACAAAAATGAGAATAAATACCTAGTGAATTTAGATAAATGAAGAGCTTAGTAACCATTTTGCAGTACTAAGATAAATAAATACACCAGCAATGTCGGTGACAGTTGTTATGAATGGAGAGGACATTAAGGCTGGATCCAATCTCATTCTGTCAAACAATAAAGGAAGAATAGCACCTGTTGTAGCAGCTAAAGTCGTTATAGATATTAAACTAATGCCTACTGCAGAGGCTATTAAAGGGCCTTCTCCTTGCCACCAAGCGAAGGGGAATACTACGATCATCATCAAGATACCTAAAAGAGCGCCTGTTATTGCCTCTTTGACTACTGCCTTAATAGCACCGAGAGACTTCAATTTTTGAGTACTTAAGCCTCTAATAACAACAGTTGAGCTTTGAGCACCAACGTTTCCCCCAGTACCTATAAGTAGGGGAATAAATGCAGCTAGTAGTACTATTTCTTTTAATATTTGATCATTCATCGCAATAACTTTTGTCGTCAAACCATTTGCCAAAACCAAAATTAAAAGCCACAAAATTCTACGTCGAGCTATAGTAAACAAACTACTTTGAAAATAATCATCCTCATCTCCAGGTTGAACAGCACCAGCTGCATAAATATCTCTTGTGGCTTCTTGCTCTATTACATCAATTAAATCATCAACAGTAACTATTCCAACAAGTCTTTTTTCTTTATCAACAACTGGAAGAGCTAAAAAATCATATCTTTGTATTGCTCTTGCTACTTCTTCTTGATTGGTATTTGTGGAGATATTTACTACGTCTCTTGTCATGACATCTCCAATTGGCTTAGAAGGATCAGCAGTTACAAGGTCTCTCAAAGATAGAATGCCTGTTAGGTGTCTTTCTTTGTCAGTAACATACAAACTATAGATGGTTTCTGTAAATGGAGCTCTTTTTCTTACTATAGATAGGGCTTCTGCTGCTGTTTGCAACTCTTTAAGATCTATAAATTCAGTTGTCATTAGTCTTCCAGCAGTTTCAGGCTCATATCCAAGTAATTCAGCAGTTACTTTCCTTTCACCAGGACTAAGAGCCGACAAAAATTTTCGTACAACTTTTGCAGGTAATTCGTCAAAAAGTTGCACTCTATCGTCAGGAGACATTTTCTCAACAATTTCTAAAACTTCTCCTGAACGAAGTCTGTCTAATAGAGTTTGTTGAACAATTGGATCTAAATATTCATATACCTCAATTGCCTCATTTTTTTTTAACAATCGAAATGCCAATGCCTGCAATATCAATGGAAGACTTCCAATAGCATCTGCAATATCTACAGGCTGCGAGGGTTCTAAAAGTAACTTTGCCTCATCATAATTTCCTGCCACGAGTAATTCTTGAAGTTGGATAGTAATATTTTCTCGGAAACTTAAATCTGAAGATAATGATGTAACGGTATCAGTATTATTTTCATTCATAAATATATATCCTCGTCAAAGTAACAACCCCATTATAAGAAATCTAAGTAATTTTTCTACTTATCAAAAACCCTAAGTACATTGTTAAAAGATTTATAGCAATGATCAAATTCAAAGAAAATATAAATGTTATCCAACCTGCCTCAATAAAAATATCATACAAAAAATATAAAAATCCACTAAAAGATGTAAAACAGGAAAAAAAACCACTTATTAAAAGAAATTCATTAAATTTACTTAATTTTTTACTAATAAAAAAACCAACAAAAAATGACCCAAGAATTGAAATAACAAAGTTATTACCTATAAATACTCTTAAAAAAGTACCAAGATAACAAGCTATCAATAAATAAATTAAACTTCTAATACGCACATTAAAAAAATCTAATAAGAAAGTAACCCAAATAAAAGAAAAGAAAAGAAATAAAAATAACCTCGATATAATTAAAAAACAGACTTAGATATTTCCTCTTTCTAAATAAAATAAATAGTTGATATATAAAAGAAGAAAATGTACTAAAACAGCCTAAAAAACCTGTATAAAATAATAATAATAATTGGTTATTATTAAAGTTTAATGCAACCAAAATTCCTAAAAAAAATGATGATATAAAATTCACTATCGAAGTATTTTGAATATTAAAGCCTATATTTACTCTGAGATTATTTTGCAAGAATAGTCTCAGTATTAATCCAAAAGTACTGCCAATCAAAAGTATAAATAATGAAAAAAAATCCAAAATTTACATTTTGATCCAACCTTTTATAATTTTATTAGGGTCCTCTAAAAATTTATTAGTCGGTAATTCAACCCTAGCCCAAACGTTTCTTTCGCTATCTCTCCAATTACGCAATACTGATAAAGTTGTGCCAATTTCAAGAACTAATAATTCTTGAGCGTTAATTTCAGGAAAAGAAAAAAGAGAAGCATTGGAACTCAATATAATTTCATTTTTATTATTAAAAAACTTATTTTGATTGAAGTTTTTTTGGATCCCGCCTGCAGGTAATGTAACAGGAGCAATTAATGCAAAAGTAATTAAACAAAAATTCTTGAGAAGATTGTTAATCATATATCTAAAGTCGCCATATCTAAGTTACTACTATGAGTTTCAATAAACTCCCTTCTTGGTGCAACTTTATCGCCCATTAATATATTAAATATTCTGTCAGCTTCAAGTGCATCTTCAATTTCGACCCTTTTCATCATCCTAGTTTGAGGATTCATAGTTGTGTCCCACAATTGTTTTGGCATCATTTCACCTAATCCCTTAAATCTTTGGATATTGTAATTTGCATTTTCTCCAAAACCTGCAATTGTATCTTTTAATTGATTCTCGTTATAACAATATTTATGATTCTTACCTCTTTCAACTTTATACAGAGGAGGACAAGCTATGTATATATATCCTTTCTCAACAAGTTCTCTTTGATATCTATAAAAAAATGTCAATAATAAGGTTCTTATATGAGCACCATCAACATCAGCATCTGTCATAATTACGACCCTATGATATCTCAAAGCACTGACGTCAAACTCCTCTCCTTTTATACCTAAACCTAAAGCAGTTATTAATGACTGAATTTCTGTATTTTTATATATTTTAGTATCATCAGTTTTTTCAATATTAAGAATTTTACCCCTAAGAGGCAAAATAGCCTGAAAATTTCTATCTCTTCCTTGCTTAGCAGACCCCCCAG
Organism: uncultured Prochlorococcus sp.; assembly: GCA_902596585.1. GTDB lineage: Bacteria > Cyanobacteriota > Cyanobacteriia > PCC-6307 > Cyanobiaceae > Prochlorococcus_A. The sequence goes on along the minus strand of CACJUL010000008.1, from coordinate 12,309 downwards.
CAGAATCTCCCTCAACGATATAAATTTCTGATTCTGAAGGATCTCTAGAACTACAATCCGCTAATTTCCCAGGCAGAGTTGAGCTTTCAAGTACACTCTTTCTCCTAACTAATTCCCTAGCCCTTCTTGCGGCTTCTGCCGCATTAAATGATTGAATTGCTTTTTCAAGGATCAAGTCTAGAATTCCAGGATTGAATTCCATAAATTTTGTTAGGGCTTCTCCAATAAGAGAATCAACAATTCCTCTTACCTCAGTATTACCTAATTTTGTTTTTGTTTGTCCTTCAAATTCGGGATCTGGAACTTTAACTGATAAGACTACAGTTAATCCCTCTCTAATGTTTTCACCAGCTAAATTCTTTTCAATATCTTTTCTTTTACCTCTCTTTTTTGCAAGAGTATTGAATGTTCTTGTTAAAACTGTCTTTAATCCCTCAATATGCGTTCCTCCATCAATAGTTCTAATATTATTTGCAAAGCCCAAAATATTATCTGAATATACATCTGAACACCATTGCATAGCTGCTTCTACGTAAACATTTTCTTTCTCTGAGTCAACATAAATTATCTCAGGATGAATAGAATCCTTTTCTGCATTCATATATTCAACATATTCTTTAATGCCTCCCTCATATAAGTAAACTTCTTCTTTGAAAGTACCATCCAACAATTGATTTCTCTCATCTCTAAAAACAATTTTTACACCACCATTAAGATAAGCTAATTCTCTTAACCTGGATGAAAGAATACTATATTCAAATTCTATTCCTCCAGAAAAAATTGTTTTATCAGGTTTAAAACAAATAGTAGTTCCTTTTTTGAAAGGTTTTATAGATTGCTTTTTAGTTTCTAACTCACCCTTTGATACACCTTTTTCGAACCTTTGATTAAATTCATTGCTATCTCTAAAAACAGTTACATTAACCCATTCGCTTAAAGCATTTACTACAGATATTCCTACTCCGTGTAAGCCGCCCGAAACTTTATACCCACCACTTCCAAATTTTCCTCCTGCATGAAGAACAGTCAGAACAGTTTCTAATGCACTTTTCCCAGTCCTTGGATGAATATCAGTTGGAATACCTCTTCCATTATCAGAAATTAGAGCTGATCCATCTGATCTAAGAATTATCTCTATATGATCACAATGTCCAGCAAGTGCTTCATCAACTGAATTATCAACAACCTCATATACTAGATGATGCAAACCTCTTGGACCGGTTGAACCTATATACATCCCAGGACGTTTACGAACTGGTTCTAAACCTTCTAAAACCTGAATCTGTTCCGCGCCATAATCATTTGAGATTTTATTAGATCTTTTGTCCTCGCTCATTTAATATAAAAAAATAAAGTTTAAAAATTGTTATTTTTAAAAGGTCTTTCATTAAACTTACCACTGCAATAAGAGAAAGGCTCGAAGTCTATGGAAAATTTAATCTCTTTAATTATATAGCGAATAGATATTTCTTCAGAAACCAATATGTCTTCTAATCAACCTCATGTAATAGTTTTAATTGGACCCACTGGAAGTGGCAAAACAGAATTAGCTATTGAAATTGCAGAATTTTTTAAAACTCGAATACATAATATCGATTCAAGACAAATTTATAAGTTTATGGATATTGGTACAGCTAAACCATCTGAAAATCAACAAAAAAAAATAAAGCATTTTTTGATAGATATTGAAGAACCTATTCGTCCAATCAATGTCAAACAATTTCAAAAAATTGCTCAGAAATCAATTAAAGGAGAAATCAAAAATAATTATTTACCTTTTCTTGTTGGAGGGAGTGGTTTATATATGAACTCAATCACAAAAGGTTTTTTTGTTCCGGATGTCCCTCCACAATATGATTTGCGAGGACAATTAGAAGAACTTGATCAGAAAGAATGCTGGGATCTTTTAAAAAATTGTGATCCAATTTCAACAAAAAAAATAAATTTTGCTGATCGTATTAGAACAATAAGAGCGTTAGAAGTTTTTTATGTCACAGGCAAACCTTTATCTGCTCAGAAAATACAAAAACCCCCTAAATGGAAAATTCTAGAGCTTGGTTTAGATAGAGATAATTTAAAACAAAGAATTTTTCAAAGAACAAAAAATATGTTCTTGTCCGGAATTGTCGAAGAAACTAAATTTCTTATTTCCCAATATGGATCCGACTTACAAATTTTGGAAACCATTGGATACCGTGAAGCTAAAAAAGTTTTAAATAATCAATTAACTATTGATGAGGCTATTGATTTAACTACTACTAAAACGCTCCAATTCGCCAAAAGACAAAAAACATGGTTCCGCAATAAAAATAATCCTCTTTGGCTTAATAACAAAAACCTGCGAAAAGATGCAATAATTAAAATAGAGTCTTTTTTAGGCTAAATTTGTAAAATAAGAGAAGTATTAATCGTCCAATCAATTTATTAAATCAACTGAATGCCACCACGCCCACGTTTTGACCGCCGCGCTCCAGTTAGAGAGCTCCCAAATATTAACGAAAGAATAAAATACCCTCAATTGAGAGTTGTTGATTCAGATGGAAAACAATTAGGTGTAATAGATAGATTGAAAGCAATAGAGATAGCCTCCGAAAGAGAACTTGATTTAGTTTTGGTCAGCGAAAAAGCAGATCCCCCTGTTTGTAGAATCATGGACTATGGAAAATATAAATTTGAACAAGAAAAAAAGGCAAAGGAAGCTAGAAAAAAATCTCATCAAACAGAAGTTAAAGAAGTAAAAATGAGATACAAAATTGCTAAGCATGATTATGACGTAAGAATAGGTCAAGCTACTAAATTCTTAAAATCAGGAGATAAAGTTAAATGCACTGTGATTTTTAGAGGTAGAGAAATTCAACACTCAAATTTAGCTGAAACACTCCTTTTAAAAATGGCCAATGATTTAGAGGAGCAATCAGAAGTCCAACAAAAGCCCACGAGAGAAGGGAGGAACATGATTATGTTTTTAAGCCCTAGAAAAACTCCTCTTATAAAGAAGGATGAATAATGAGAAATTATTATCTAAAAAGTATGACAAATGTTAAAGTGTCACTATAGATAATTTTTTTTTAGTCAGGATTTTTCTAAAGTGAGATTCCATATTCAACAAGAAAGTGATATACCTGCATCTACTCAACTGTACAATCAAATTTGCTTTGCAATAGCAGCTAGACATTATCCTCCAGGTCATAGGCTTCCAAGCACAAGGCAATTGGCAATGCAGACTGGACTTCATCGAAACACCATAAGTAAAGTTTACAGACAACTTGAGATAGATGGGGTTGTTGAGGCGATGGCCGGATCAGGTATCTATGTTAGAGATAATCTCACTAAAAAGGATTTAAAAAAATCAGTATACTCAAAAGATAGTGGGAGCAAACCACCAGATGAAGAGGCTAAGAAGTCTGTCGATAATTTCATAAGTCTTGGCTGCACTTTGCAAGAAACGAGAGAAATATTAACAAATGAAATTGATTGGCGTATTAGATGTGGCACAAGAATTATAGTCAGTACTCCTAGAGAGGATATAGGTGCTTCTATGCTCATAGCAGAAGACCTCTCTCCAAAAGTAACTGTCCCAGTGGAAGTTGTTCCTATGGAAGAATTAGAAAAGGTTTTGAGTAGTTCAAATAATGGCACGATTGTCACAAGCAGATATTTTTTACAGCCTCTAGAAAAAGTTGCTAAAAACCATGGGGTTCGAGCTATTGCGGTTGACTTAAGCGACTTTCAAAAGGAACTGAAAATCCTGAAGGAATTAAGTATTGGAAGTTGTGTAGGTATAGTCAGTATTAGCCCTGGCTTATTAAGGGCGGCTGAAGTTATCATACATAGCATGCGTGGTAGTGAATTAATGCTGATGACGGCAATCTCAGATAATAACAGTAGATTACTATCCCTTTTAAAAGCTTCAAATCACATCGTATGTGATGGACCTAGTTTATCAGTTGTAGAAAACACATTATTAAAAAATCGCTCTCAGCTTATGAGATTACCTCAAATAATATGTGCAAAAAATTATTTAAGTACAGAAACGATAAATCAATTAAAAAAAGAAATCGGAGTTATAAATTAAAACATGATATTCAGAACTTTTAAATCAGATATAGACATTATTAAAGAGAGAGATCCTGCTGCAAGGGGAATATTAGAAATTTTCCTTTGTTATCCAGGCTTTCAATCAATAGTTATTCATAGATTTACTCATAAATTATGGAAATTAAAAATTCCTTTAATTCCTCGTCTTTTAAGTCACCTTAACAGAACAATCACTGGCATTGAAATACATCCCGGAGCAAAAATTGGTAGAAGGGTTTTCATAGATCATGGAATGGGAGTTGTAATTGGAGAAACAGCAGAAATAGGGAATAATTGTCTACTTTACCAGGGAGTAACCTTAGGAGGTACTGGTAAAAGTCATGGGAAAAGACATCCAACCTTAATGGAAAACGTTGTTGTTGGAGCAGGAGCAAAAGTTCTCGGTTCGATAACTATTGGATCTAATACTCGTATTGGCGCCGGTTCAGTAGTTGTTCGTAATGTAGAGGGAAATAGTACTGTGGTTGGAATTCCTGGCAGAGTAGTCCACCAAAGTGGAGTAAAAGTGAACCCATTAGCTCACTCTGCCTTACCAGATGCAGAGGCTAATGTGATAAAAAATTTAATGGATAGAATAGATTTTCTAGAAAATGAAATTCTTAAATTACAAAAGACTTTACAATGTCTAGCGAACTCAGAATCTATTGATATTTCTAAACTCGGTGATGCTCAGAATCTTAAAGACAAAGAAATTATAGAATTTCTTGGTGATGATTAAATCTAAAATTAATTTTTATCATCACTTTCAGTTTCAGTTTCAGTTTTAGGCTGAAACATAAACATTGAGTAAATAACATTTCGTCTCATATTAGTCATCATCTCAAGAAACATATCATACCCTTCATTTTTATATTCGATTAATGGATCTTTTTGGCCATAACCTCTCAAACCAACTGATTCCCTTAAGGAATCCATGGATTGCAGATGTTCACGCCATAAATTGTCAATTTGTTGCAAAATAAAAAATCTTTCGGCTTCTCTCATTAATCCTGTACGGATCTTTTCTATTTGTGATTCCTTTAAGTCATATGCAATTCGCATCTGCTCTTGAAGATAATTTTTTAATTCTTCTATTGACAATAGATTAATATCTTCGACTTTTAGATCATCTAATAAATATATAAATTCTTTGACTTTTGAAATTAGTTGATCGATATTCCATTCTTCAGGAGGAAGATCAGGATTAATATAAGCCTCTACAATTTCACTCATTGTTCTCTCCCCATATCCTATTACTTGCCTTTTTAAATCAATTCCTTTCAAGACTCTAAGTCTTTCGCTATATACTGCTTTTCTTTGATTATTCATTACCTCGTCATATTCGAAAACTTGTTTTCTAATATCGTAATAATAAGTCTCTACTTTTTTTTGCGCGCTTTCTAAAGATCTTGTAAGCATTCCAGATTCAATAGGCATATCTTCGTCTACCCTAAATGCATTCATTAGATTTGCTACTCTGTCGCCGCCGAAAATCCTTAGCAAATTATCTTCTAAAGACAAAAAGAATCTTGTACTTCCAAGATCACCTTGTCTTCCAGATCTACCTCTAAGTTGGTTATCCACCCTTCTTGATTCATGTCTTTCCGTCCCTATAACATGTAAACCACCCGCTTCTCTGACTTTTGTTTCTTCATGAACCAAAACTTTTTCATATTCCTTTTTTACGTCCGACAAAGCTTCTCTCAAAAGCTTGATCGAAATGTCGTCGGTTGGGGCTTTTTCCCCGGCTGTAGCAATCTTGTCATCCAGCTCCAAAACAGAAAGTTTTCTATCTCCCCAATTATCAACAAGTTTTTTCGATAAAAGAGAGAGACTTTTTTGAATTTCCTCATCTAATTTACAGGGGAAAAGATTTGTTGAACTGCTTGGAGCATTTCTTTTCAAATTTGAAACAACTTTTGAAGAGAAACCACCTTTAGCTTTTGAACTTCTTTGTTTAGGGATTGGTGGCTTATGCTCATTATCTGGTTTAACTAACAAAGGCATTAAAATTTCTTTTAATTTAAGTCTTGCCATATAGTCACTATTGCCGCCGAGAATGATATCCGTTCCCCTACCAGCCATATTTGTCGCAATGGTAACAGCACCTGCTCTTCCTGCTTGAGCGACAATTTCAGCCTCACGTTCAACGTTTTCTGGTTTAGCGTTTAACAAATTATGTGGGATTTTTTCTTCAGTTAAGAGTGAACTTAATAACTCACTCTTTTCAACACTTGTTGTACCAACTAAAACAGGTCTACCATCTCTATGAATTTGTGCAGTTTCTTTTGCGACAGCTTTCCATTTACCTATCTCTGTCTTAAATACTTGATCAGCCCAATCTTGTCTCTTCCTTATTTGATTAGTAGGTATTACTGTAGATTCTAATTTATAAGTTTTTTCAAACTCAACCTCCTCAGTTTTGGCAGTGCCAGTCATCCCAGCTAAACCAGGATATAAGAGGAAGAAGTTTTGATATGTAATAGATGCTAATGTTTGAGTCTCAGGCTGAATTTTAAGATTTTCTTTTGCTTCTATTGCTTGATGCTGACCGTCACTCCAACGTCTACCTGGCATTACCCGACCAGTAAATTCATCAACTATCACAGCCTCATTATTTTTAATAATGTAATTAACATCCTTAATAAATAATTCTTTAGCTTTTAAAGCATTGGTTATATAGTGTGCCCAAGGGTCTTTAGGATTATATAAATCACTAACACCCAAATAATCCTCACATTTAGCAAAACCTTGATCTGTTAATATACAACTCCTTTGCTTTTCATCAACTTCATAATCTCCTTCAGGATCAATCCCATCTTTACTTAATTCTTTTGCTTTGAGTAATGTCAAAGCTAATTCTGAGGCTTTTTGATATTTTTCTTGAGGTCTTTCAACTTGGCCAGAAATAATTAAAGGTGTTCTAGCTTCATCGATCAATATTGAATCAACCTCGTCAATTACACAGTAATTGAATTGTCTTTGTACTACTTCATTAATATCTGTAGACATATTATCTCTCAAATAATCAAATCCTAATTCAGAATTTGTAGCATATGTTATATCACAGGCATAATTTTTTTTTCTTTGAACTGGGCTCATATCTTGTTGAATCAAGCCAACAGACAAACCTAAAAAACGATGAACTTGTCCCATCCACTCAGCATCCCTTCTAGCTAAATAATCATTCACTGTAACTACATGAACCCCTTTCCCAGTTAAAGCATTTAAATAACAAGGTAATGTTGCTACTAACGTCTTTCCTTCTCCAGTTTTCATCTCAGCAATCTGACACTCATGTAAAACCATCCCACCTATTAACTGAACATCAAAATGTCTCATATCAAGGACACGTTTACTTGCTTCTCTAACAATTGCGAAAGCTCTAGGAAGAAACTCTTCTAAAAGTTCCTTTTGTTTTTTAACATCTAATTCTGCTGAAATTTTTGTTTTAAGATTTTGAGTTTCTTTTCTAAGCTCATCATCAGTTAATTGAGAAATTTCTTCTTCTAAAAAATTTATCTCTTCCACTATTGGTTGATAGCGCTTTAACTTTCGTGTATTCGGATCTCCCAACAAAAGTTTTAGCATAAGTCAAAGTCCTTAAAAAATTTATCTTATTACAAACATTATAAATTAGTGCGTTACAACAGAATGAAGAAAACTATTATCTCTTTATTTTATAGAAATGATCGATTAAGGTATTTAGATTGAAGTCACAAAAATAACCCAGCTGACATTACTTTTCAAAAATCTTTTTAAAAAATGAAAGAAATATCTCTAATCAAACATACCAAAGGAGCTATAGGATTAAGGGTTTTTGGATTAGGTCCTAATCTTAAACCAACAAACGGATTAATTAAGCTACAAAAATTACTTGATAATAATGCTTTCTGGGCAAAAAATAGAACAATTAATGATCTAAAAAAATGTCTTGCTAATAGTGATGTCGTAATAAGTCTTTGGGTTGGTAAGGAAATAGTTGGTTTTGGTAGAGCTTTAACCGATGGGATTTACCGTGGAGTACTTTGGGATATTGTTATTGATCAAAATCACCAAGGCAAAGGTTTTGGTACATTAATTTTAAAAAATCTTTTATCTTCTAAAAAAATTAAAAATACAAAAAAATTATATTTAATGACAACAAATAAAAAAATGTTTTATTCTCAATTTGATTTTAAAGAAGTTACTTCTCAAAATTTATTGATTCGTGAAATATAAAGCACTCTGTTCCTAAAGAAAACAAAGTCAAGATACAAATTTACTATAAAGCCATCTGATAAAAGGTCCCAAAATAGGAACTGGTCCAAAAGTTGGGCCGCAAAAATCAAAGTAATCTCTGTGATCTTTTATTAATCCATTTTCACCAAATAATAAACGAGTAGTTCCAGGATAAATAAATTCTTTACCCATAATTTTTAAACCCATTGTCCATTCAACAAATCCATAATCTCCGTTGATGGAAATTGCATGAGTTTCTAAACAAACATCATCACATCTTTTAACAAGCTTTTCTTGAGCTTTAACATAAGAATCTAAACCCACTGTTTCCTGAGTTGGGTCTGTAAAAATTACATTCTCATTATAAAATTCAGCCCATTTTTGTTTTGTTGGTGCATCTGAACCATAAGGTTTAGTAAATAATCCCTTTAAATCCTCAATTGAAATTACTCTTGTCATTACAAAATCCAATTAAAAATATTTTAGAGGATACAAACATTAAAAGCGGATGAAGAGATTCGAACTCTCGACATTCTCCTTGGCAAGGGGCTACACTTTCCCTAAAACATATGTCATACCAACGACTTTGAAGTATATTATTACTATATATTAACGAAATAGTGCAGATATTAGTGCAAAACCCGATTTTTAATCTTTATAGACTTATCGTAGTTTTATCAAGCTAACTGGCTAATCTTTTAATTATATTTAGCGTTACTAATTAATAATTAAGGGGGAAGCTGCACACCCCCAAGAGTTGCAAGATGGCTTTTATAGCAACAGTTTTATTATATACTCTATTTATAATTAAGGTTATATTAAAAGTGTATAATTTATATTCTTGCCTCTAGCTTAATTTTTTAGATGCCCAAAAGAGCAACTAAACAAGAAACTGAATTAAGAGTTGCTCATGCTGCTGAATTAGTTGCTGAAGGACAAGCCTATTCATCAATTACTTCCCTTGTTGCCGCAAAATATGGAATCTCAAGAAGAAGAGCCAGGCAGATCACTTCTAATGCTTATCTTTTGCTGAAAGATGATATTGAGGAAGGGGACTTAAATCGTCCTGAAATGACGGCAAAATTAGTATGTACTTTAGAAACTGCAATGTACAGGGCAATGCAAGAAAAACAATATTCAGCAGTTGCAAGTAATGCAAAAGTTCTTATGAAATTAATCGGTCTAGAAGCAAAAATCAAAAGTTAGAGCGGGTGCTTTGGGAGCACTAGGTCGCAGGTTCGAATCCTGTCGCCCCGACCATTTAATAGCAAGGGATCCAAGCCCTTGCTTTTTTATTTCTAGAGTGTCTCAAACATACAAATAGAGCTAAGAATAGAGCTAGGAACTAATTAGAACTGATTAACTATATTGAATTTAGATTAAAGTTATTTGAATCAATAATTGGATTTACATGAATAAAAGAACAAGTTTTATTTCTAGGGTGATTTGACTCATAAGGATTATTTTCATCGTAGAAATAAATTGGATCACGGCCATTATCCATTAGTTCATCAGTCAATATATAAAGACTTCCAAACCTAATAATCCCCTTAGTTGGGTCATAATTGCAATTAAAAGGTTCTGGAAAATCGAATATAAAGCCTCCTTTCTCCGGAAGCTCTATCTCCTTAATAGAAATACATCCTATTGATCCACTATCGACCCAATGTGTATTTCCATGATTGTCCTTAAAAAAACCATCACCCTGAGCAGTATTTATATTTACGTAACTAGTTCCTAACTTTGCCTTAAAAACACCATTCTTATTTTGAAAATACCAATATTTTTCTTCCCCATCACCTTCAATATCATTTATATTCACCAAATCGCCAATATAGTACTTACCACTAGGCAGGTAAGTTGCAAGCATTTCTTGATGGTATTTCTCATGATCAAATTCATTTTCAAATTTTGGACTTTCCTCTTCCTCTAAATCAAAAAAAATGCCTTCTTCTTTTTTATATTCACAAAATTCGTCCCACTCATATGAAAAAAATCTAGGGTTATTATCCCATAAGGCCAGTTTCGCCTCACTTATAATCCTTAAATCATATTCATCAAGATCATAATCATCAGACCAATTATTCTTATTAATAATCAGATCTGAATATTTATCTTTTACTACTTCATTAAAGTAATTTAAAACATAGGTGTATCTTTCACAAGGTAATTTCTCTACAAAATCATCTATGAGAAGAGATTCTTTAGTACTTAAATTATATCGTTCTCTATATTTATGAATTTGATCATGAGAAATCCCATCAATGAATGATTCGATTTCCTCACAACCAAAAACCAGGTAAAATTCTAATACTTTATCCGTAAACTCTTTGTTGGTTAAATTAGCTCTTTTATTATATAGATCAATAAGATAATGATCCAAAAACTCTTCCCAGTCATTTAATCCACTTTGAGAATGTAAAGTTTCAAATCTTTCAAGACTCTTGGCATAATTATTTCTCTTCCTTTCCTCTTCCCAAAAAGCATGATACCTTTTATTCTTTATCTCTTGAGAAAGAGATGTTGACTTATCTGCATGATTTTGATTTTCGTGATCAGGAATTGATATTTCTTTATTGGACTCAATTAGGTTTTTAGAATTATCTTCTATTGGATCTACAAAATTCTCATTTTTCAAACGTCTTTTTTTTGTCTCTTCTAATATTTCCCTTTGCCTCTTCTGAGATTCAATATAGTTTTTAAGTAAATCGTCGTTGTTATTCATCAGGTTTAGATAGTTATAAATCAATAATTGAGGGCATTACATATTTCTCTTAAATCACTATCTTGCCTTAATTCTTCTGAGGCATACTGAAGAGCCTCAGCTTCTGATTTAACAGCTGCAAATACAATTTCACGATCATTCTTTAATTCATCGGAGGCATATTTAAGGACCTGCCCTTTGGATGTAACGGCCTCTAGAACAATATCACGATCATTCTTTAATTCATCTGAAGCATGTCCAAGAGACCAGTCATATTGATCTGAAAACTCACAAAAAGAATCTTCTCTAACAGCTGTAAGTACAATTTCGCGATCATTCTTTAATTCATCGGAGGCATACTTAAGTACCATATTGAACTTAACAGCTTCAAGAACAATTTCTCTATCCGCTCTTAATTCATCTGAAGCATAAAAAAGAGCATGACAATCACATTCGCCATTACCGTATTGGGAAACAGCTGTAAGTACAATTTCACGATCATTCTTTAATTCATCGGAGGCGAATTGCAGAGCCATACCATCTAATGATCCAAAACCTTCATCATCGCTAACAGCCTTAAGAACTATTTCACGGTCATTCTTTAATTCATCGGAGGCGAATTCCAGAGCCATACCACTCAAACTAACTGCCTTCAAGACAATTTCTCGATCGGCCCTTAATTCCTCTGAGGCACATGCAAGAGCGTCACCATATGTCTTATTAATAGCCTCAATTAAAATTTCACGATCGTTTTTTAAATCCCCATAATCAAAGGGTATACTCCATGAATAGCCATTCCCAGGAAAAGATTTTATTACGCTCATGGCAATTTCCCGATCGCCTTTTATATCGTCCGATGCAAATTGCAAGGCATGTGCGTCACTTTCAATCGCAATTTGAACAATCTCGCGATCGGCTCTTAATTCTTTTGAGGCATACTTGAGTTCATACTCTCTTAACTTAATAGCTTTAAGAACAATTTCTCTATCCGCCCTTAATTCTTCTGAGACATTCTCAAGTGAAAAATCATCATTGCTTATTGAGGCAAAAACAATATCACGATCAGTCTGTATATCTTTTGAAATATCATTTGTTTTTGAACTAGCAAGTATAACTTCACGATCAGATCTTAATTCATTTGAGGCATAATTAAGCGCACGATCACTAGACTCAACAGCCGCAAGAACAATTTCTTTATCACCTCTCAATTCTTCTGAAGCATAAGAAAGAAAGTTTCCCTTTAATTTAAAATGAAAAAAGATAATTCACTTTTTTACGCTTCAAAAGAATTAAAAGCTGATAAGAAA
>CACJUL010000007.1 GCA_902596585.1 uncultured Prochlorococcus sp. | reverse complement strand
ATTAGAATGACCAATATAAATACTTTAAAACCTTATACTGTTCACTATCGTGACTTCCAAAATATAAGGTTAGAGAATTGTTTTTATGCTTATAATGCTTACGAGGCGAGAACCCTTGCGATGGAATTTAATAAGTATATTAATGAGCATCCAAACAGTATAGACCTTATCAGATGTGAAATATAAACGAATAATTTCTTTTTAATACACGAAAATTTTTTTAAACACTCAGGAATTTGTCAATAACTGACTGGCTTAATTCATTAGTATTACCGCTAGCAACAATCCCTCCGCGTTGCATCGCGTAGTATCTATCTGCTTGCCTTACAAAATGTAAGTGTTGTTCGACTAATAAAACACCTATTCCTGTATCTTTAATTATTTGATTTATCGCATTTTCAATGTCTAGAACAATATTTGGCTGAATACCTTCTGTGGGTTCGTCAAGCAATAATATTTGAGGTTTCCCTAATAATGCTCTTGCAATAGCAAGTTGTTGTTGTTGACCTCCACTAAGATCACCTCCTTTCCTTTGTAGAAAATCTTTTAGGATTGGGAATAGATCATAAATAAATGGATCTATTTTCTTGTTCTTAGATAATCCGCCTGGCAGCGATTCCATTCCTAACATAAGATTCTCTTCAACTGATAGATATGGAATAATTTCTCTCCCTTGAGGAACGTAAGCCATTCCTTTCCTCGCTCTCTGATGAGGTGCTTTTCTATTGATATTTTCTCCAATCAAATAAATATCCCCTTTTTTTTGCCTTAATAAACCAATAAGTGATTTCAATAAAGTTGTTTTACCAACTCCATTTCTTCCAATCAAACAAACCATTTCTCCTGATTGAACATTTAAATCTACATCTCTGAGAATATGACTTTCGCCATAATATGTATTCAATGATTTGATTTCCAGTAAATTTTTCATAACTAATCCTCAGGCCTTCCTAGATAAACATCAATAACTTTTTGGTCCTTTTGTATAGTTTCCATTGTCCCCTCGCATAATACTGTGCCTTGATTTAATACTGAAACATTACTATCAAGTCTTCTTATGAATTCCATATCGTGATCTATTACCACTACAGTATTTTCTCCTGATAATGATTTTAATAAATCAGCTGTAAGATCAGTTTCTTCATCCGTTAAACCAGCAACAGGTTCATCTACTAACATTAAATCTGGCTTCTGTCCTACTAACATGGCTATCTCGAGCCATTGTTTTTGGCCATGAGATAAAGATCCAGCTTTAGAATCAACTTTTTGAGCCAAATTAACAATCTTCATAAGACGTTCAATCTCATTAAGCTGCTCATCTTTAATATTTTTATTTATAAGGTTTAAGGGACTTTTAGGTGTTGACACCGATATTTCCAGATTTTCTTTTACAGTAAGATTTTCAAATATTCTTGGACTTTGGAACTTTCTTCCTACTCCAAGTCGAGCAATTTTGTGCTCCTTTCGACCTACTATAGATTCCCCTTTAAAAATTACTTCACCATTTGTTGGTTTAACTTTTCCTGTAATTACATCAAGAAATGTAGTCTTACCAGCGCCATTTGGCCCTATAACTGCTCTTAACTCCCCTTTTTTTAAACTCAAATTAAGTTTGTTAAGAGCTAAAAAACCTTCAAAACTAACTGTAATATCAATTAAATTAAGTAGATATTTTTTATTCATAATCATCTCCTTTTTTATTGACTTCTAAGCTTGGATAGGTTTCAATCTTTCTCTTCAAACCAAATCTTTGAAGAAGGTTTCTTGGTCCATCTCCTTGCATCCATCCTAAAACGCCTTCTGGCAGAGCTGTTACAACTAAGATAAATAACCCTCCTTGAATAAACATCCAGCTAGCAGGTAAAGCTTCACTTACTAAACTTTTTGCATAGTTGATGAAAACTGCTCCTAGTATCGCTCCCAATAATGTTCCTCTGCCTCCAACAGCAACCCAAATAACCATTTCTATAGAAAATGGAACAGTCATAAATTGGGGTGATACTATTCCAGACTGAACAGTATATAAAGCTCCAGAAATTCCAGCCAGACCTCCAGCAATAGAAAATATTATCGTCTTAAATATAACTGGGTTATATCCTGTAAATCTAACTCTTGGTTCATCATCTCGAATACCTATAAGAATATTTCCAAATCTTCCTTTAACTACCCACTTTGCAAAAAACCATGCTGCTATTACAAGTATGGCGGTTATCCAAAAGAATATTCTTTGCATGGACTCAGAACCTACCATCTGACCAAATAGTTGTGTTACATCAGTTTTTAAGCCATTTGTTCCATTAATAAGTTTTTGTTGTCCATTAAAGAAGTTAAAGAATACAAGAAGAGAAGCTTGAGTAAGTATAGAAAAATAAACCCCTTTGATTCTATTCCTGAAAACAAGAAATCCAATTAAACCAGCAACCAATGCTGGAATTATCCAGATAGCGAAGAAGGTGAAAACTGGCGATCTAAAAGGTTCCCAGAAGAACGGTAATTTTTCAACACCATATAAAGCAAAAAATTCAGGAATATTATTTGGAAATTCAGTGGAGCTAGTTATTTGCAAATACATTGCTGCACAATATCCACCTAGTGCAAAAAATATACCTTGTCCGAGACTAAGTAAACCTGTATATCCCCAGATAAGATCAACACCCAGTGCGACTATGGATAAAGATAAATATCTACCTAGAAGATTTAGTCTAAATACTGGTAGTAGAGTTGGTGCTGCAATAATTAATGCTATTAATATTATCCAAAATGATAATACTATTTTTTTATCAAATTTAATTTTACTAAGGGACATTAGTTTTCAACCATCCTTCCTTTTTGAGGAAATAAACCTGTAGGTTTAAATTGTAAGAATATAACTATTAGTGCAAATATCATTACTCTTGCCATACTTGTGGTCGCAAAAAAGTTGATTGTGTTTGATAAAGGTAAAGGCATATCTGGCCATATTGATAAGAGCCTTCCAGCTCCAATTAAATCAGTCATTATTCCTATTCCAAATGAAGCGAGTACTGTTCCTAATAAATTTCCTACTCCACCCAGCACTACAACCATAAAACAACCAACTATATAGTTTCCGCCAACATTTGGTCCTACAGAACCTAATAGTGATACTGCAACCCCTGCAACCCCTGCTAAGCCAGATCCAATTCCAAAAGTAATTATATCGACTTTTTCAGTAGATATACCAAGGCAATCACTCATTTGTCGGTTCTGAGTAACTGCTCTTATACGCATCCCCCAAGCACTTTGATTTAGGAATAATGTTATTGCAATTACAGAGATTATAGTAATAACAATTATCATTAATCTTGTTTTAGGAAATGCAGTGCCAATAATTTCTACTTGACCTCTCATCCATGAGGGTGCTGTTACATCAACATTTCGAGCGCTAGCTCTACTAAGTTTGCTGACAGAGGACGAGATTACGCTACCTGTCAGTACCCCAGTTAAAGCAGCAAATATCCAAGAACTAAATTTAAAGTATTTGTAATTTATTGATTCTCTTATTTTTGATGGGAATATTGTGGGTAAGAATAAACCAATTAACAGACTTATAACCAGGCCAGTCCCATAAGCTAAAGGTACACTTCTGACAAATTGTTGAAGAATTAAGCTTACGCCCCAAGTTGCCAGAAGTGTTTCTAGTGGACTTCCATAAAGCTTTCTTATTATAGTTTTTTCCAGGAGAATACCAACTACTCCACTAACAATAAAAGCAAGGAAAATTGAAACTATTATGTACGAATTGTAAAAAGGTTTTAATATAGGTAATTTGAAAATTAATTGTGTTACGTATGTAGTGTAAGCCCCAAGCATCATAAGTTCTCCATGGGCTAGATTTATTACACCCATAAGACCAAAAACAATTGCTAGACCTAATGCAGCAACTAGTAGTACAGATCCAATTGCAACACCATTAAAAAGACTATCGAGAAGTAACTCCAATTTAGAAAAAGAAAATATTTGTTTATATAAAATAAAAGGAGGTATTAACCTCCTTATTATTTTGAAGTAAAGGGATTAATTAGATTAAAGCCTATACTTTTCTCCTTTTGAAGGATCTGTCCAATCACATGCAAATCCTTTTGAACTTGGATGCTTTTGGTTCCATGCTTGAGGAAGAACAACGCCTGTCTCTTCGAGGATTGTAAATCCACCCTCTGCATTAATCTCTCCAATTCTTACTGTTTGAGATAAGTGGTGATTAGGCATAACTTCAACTGGACCTTGTGGGGCATCAAACTTTTGTCCAACAAGTGCTTCCCTTACTGCGTTGTCGTCGAATGTTCCAGCATCTTCTACTGCCTGCTTCCATAGATAAACCATGTTATATGCTGATTCTTGAGGGTCGGCCACAACACGATCTGCTCCCCATCTTTTCTTGAAACTTTTAGCAAATTTCTTTGATGCAGGAGTATCAATTGACATCATATAGTTCCAAGCACCGTAGTGACCTTCAAGGAACTCGGGACCAATTGTACTAATCTCCTCTTCAGCAATTGAATAGTTCATTACATAGTAGCCACTTGAAGGAGTGATGCCTGCGTCTTGAATCTGTTTGAAGAATGCAACGTTTTGATCACCATTAAGAGTATTAATGATTATTCCACCATTAGGAAGCGCCTTCTTGATTTTTGAGATAATTGGAGCAACTTCAGTATTTCCTAGTGGAAGGTAATCTTCTCCAACAACTTTACCTCCTAACTGTTTTACCTGAGCTTTTGTGATTGTATTGGAAGTTCTTGGAAAAACATAATCAGAACCTACAAGGAAGAAATCTCCACCAGCTGCGGGAGAACGCTTATACATGAAATCTGTAGCTGGTTCTGACTGTTGGTTTGGTGTAGCTCCTGTATAGAAAATGTTGTTAGAACATTCTTGCGCTTCATATTGAATTGGGTAATAAAGGAAAGCATCCTTTGATTCATAGACCGGTAACATTGCCTTTCTACTAGCGGAAGTCCAACCCCCAAATACAACAGGAACTCCATCTTGGTCAATAAGTTTCTTAGATTTTTCAGCAAAAGTGGGCCAGTCAGATGCACCATCTTCAACTATGTATTCTATTTTGTAGCTTTTACCGCCAACATTTACACCACCAGCAGCGTTTATCTCTTCAATAGCCATTTTTTCTGTATCAACAAGAGTTGATTCAGAAATCGCCATTGTTCCAGATAACGAATGTAAAATACCAACGGTTACTGTGTCGTCGAAATTTCCGGAGGTTCCTCCACCACCACATGAAGTTGCCGTTACAGCAAGTGAGGCAGTAGCTAATCCTGCCAAAATACGCCTTGAAATTCTCATGAATTCGTTTAAATTAGGTAATTAATCCTCATAAAGGGGATAAAATAAAAGTTATTAACGAGTGGCGATTCCTTTTGTATCAGTCGTAACTTTTTCTTGAATCCAAAACATAAAGAATGATTATTTTTTTACTTTTTATTGTTGGGAATATTTGATTTTAAAAATTGTGTTATTTCTTCAACTCCTTTGCCAGTACTAAGGTTTGTAAAGAACCAAGGTTTCCCTTTTCTCATGAATTCCGTATCACTTTTCATAATATTTAAATCTGCCCCTACCATATCTGCTAAGTCAATTTTGTTTATTAATAATAAATCTGATCTTGTTATCCCTGGCCCCCCTTTTCTAGGGATTTTGTCTCCTGCAGATACATCAATCACATATATTGATAAATCTACAAGTTCTGGACTAAAACTAGAAGCTAAATTATCACCTCCACTTTCTACAAAAACAAAATCTAAAGGGTTAAATTTATTTTCTAAATCAAAAACTGCATTTTTATTTAAGGAACAATCTTCTCTTATTGCTGTATGAGGACAACCTCCTGTTTCTACGCCAATAATCCTACCTTCCTCTAAAACTTTTTTATTTATAAGAAAGTTAGCATCTTCTTTTGTGTAGATATCATTAGTGACAACTGCTATCTCATAATTTTTTTTAAGGCTTAAGCATAAAGTCTCTACTAATGCAGTTTTTCCAGAACCTACAGGCCCAGCAACTCCTACCCTCAATTTACTGCTCATAAATTAATTTCTAAAAAGTTTTGTATAAAGTTCATTATGATTTTGTTGTGCCATAGCTAAACCTACATTGCCAAAATAGATGTCATCAATTTCTTTGTCCATAATTTCTTTAGAAACTTTCGAAATTATTTCTAATAAGTCTTTCTGAATTATTTGTGCTTTTGTTGAACCTATAGGAATAATTCTTAATGCAGCACTTAATTGGTTTGCACTCCAGGAATAGAAAAAATTCTCAACCATTTCTAATTTCGTAATTTCAAAACAATAACAAGACCAGCTCCATGCCAATGGCCAGGAGGTTTTTTTATTATTTTCATATGGATAATTAAATCCTAATTCTTTGGTTAAATCTATTAGAGATTTTGCCATTTGAGTTTGTTGGTCTCTCATTTCGACAGAATCCTTTGAAGAGAGGATCCACTTATCCAAACTTAATAGCTTATGCAGATAATTTTTAGAAATTTTGTCGTACTTAATCTCATTGAATATATCAAAAAATTCTAGTAATAGTCTTGCATCTAATCTGATCTGGCCAATTTTTAGTTCACTTATGATTAAGTCTTTGACAGAATTTGAGTCTTTTAAATTTTTATTATGAAGATAACTCTCCAGTCCCTCCGAATAACAAAATCCCCCAACTGGTAAATTAGGGCTTATTAATAAATATTTTAATAAGTGACTTTTACTCATGACTGTGGGCACCTCTTTCAGGAAAAAATTTTTTCTGGGTATTTACAATATCAACATTAAAATTTTTAAGCATATTTTCAATAACGTAATCACTTTTTGTTAGAAGGACGTCTTCTTCAATTTCAACTTCTACGTGTCTATTTCCTAGATGATAAGCAGTCTTTATAAGTTCAATTTTAGAATTAGAACTTATTTCGAGTAAATTTTCTGCTTCGGCAAATATTTCTACATAAATATTGGACTCATTAGTTGCAAGAATATCTCCATCATTTAATTTGCCCTTTCTTGGTAATTGTAAAATTATCTCTTGATCACAATCAGTTAATCTTTTACCTCGTAGGATTCTTCGTTCATCTGAACTTAAGGTAAGTTTTAAAATTAAACCTAATTTTGGTTTTTCCTTAAACCAATCAGTTACAACAATTTGTTTATTCATTCTCATAATCAAAATTTTTGGTTACTTTAATTTAGTAATTAAAGAAAACAATTTATGATTAAAACTTCATGGGAAGGTAATTGTTTCTTGAATTTTTTTAATAATAAAGCAAGTTTAGGAAATGTTGATAAAACAATCTTTAAATCTAAATCAACTTCTCCTTATAAGTTATTGAAGTCGACTCATGATCAAGAGGGCAGATGCATTTTGCCTGTTTTACATACTGCAGGGGGATTAGTAGGAGGAGATTTACTTGACTTTGAAGTAAATCTTGAAAAAAACTCTAAGGTTTTGTTGACTACTTCTTCAGCTCAAAAAGTATATGGATCAGTTGGAAGATCCAAAATCAATCCAAAAGGAAGTTTTTCAAAGCAAAAGAATCTTATAAACATTCTTGATAATTCTCATTTGGAATATCTCCCCCAAGAAACAATTATTTTTGCAAATGGTTTATATGAGCAAACGTTTAAAGTATCAATCTCAGAAACTTCAAGTTTTTTATTTACTGATTTAATTAGACTTGGCAGATCTTCTTCTGGGGAATGCATTGAAAGTGGAGTTTTTAGGTCCAAATTAGAAATTATGAGAAATAATGATTTATATGATGATTGGGAATATGTTGATCAAATTGAATTATCAAAAGCAAGTTTTGTGGCCAAGTCAGGCATGGATTATATGCCTGTTTTTGGATCCTTAATTTGGGTTTGCGAAAAAGATTTTTCCAAATCAAAAATAAATAATCTAGTGGCAAATATTAAAAAGGACTTTAATGAATGTGATTATAATTTATCTATTGGAATTCTTGAAAATGGAATTTCTGTACGATTTCTAGGGAGTTCTTCTCAAGATGCAAGGAAATGTTTTTTTTGTATTTGGAAACAAATTAGGTCTGTTTGTGGATTTTGTAAGCCAAAATATCAGGGTGTATGGCCTTTACAAGATTCTATGAATTATTAATTATGTTCATTGAGAACCTTTTTTAAGAATTTATAGATTAATTTTTTATTATGCATCTTTCACCTCAAGAAAAGGATAAATTATTGATTTTTTCTGCTGCTCTCTTAGCTGAAAGAAGACTTAATCGAGGTCTGAAGCTGAATTATCCTGAAACAATTGCTTTTTTAAGTTTACAAGTTCTTGAAGGAGCTAGAGATGGGAAAAGTGTAAGTCAATTAATGTCAGAAGGAACTACCTGGCTTTCAAAATCACAAGTTATGGAGGGCATTCCTGAAATGGTTGATGAAGTTCAAATAGAAGCGGTTTTCCCTGATGGGACTAAATTAGTTACTATTCACAATCCGATTAATTAGTTATGAGTAACTTAATTCCTGGCGAAATAATTCCTGAACAAGGTGAAATCGAACTAAATCTTAGTAAGCAAGTTAAAATAGTAACTGTTTCTAATTCTGGAGATAGACCTGTGCAGGTTGGATCTCATTATCATTTTTATGAAGCAAACAAGGCTTTAAATTTTGATCGAGAAATTACGTATGGTATGCGTCTAGACATTCCTGCAGGTACAGCAATTAGATTTGAACCGGGTGATACAACAGATGTCAAATTAGTGGCATTTTCAGGTTTAAGAAATGCATATGGTTTTAATTCAATAGTTAATGGTTCTTTAGATAGTTAAAATTATGTCTTATAAAATTGATAGAAAAACTTATGCACAAACTTACGGACCCACTACAGGAGATAGAGTAAGGCTCGCTGATACCGAACTTTTTATAGAAGTAGAAAAGGATTTAACTACTTACGGAGATGAAGTTAAATTTGGTGGAGGTAAAGTTATTCGAGATGGGATGGGACAGTCTCAAGTAAGAAGAGCTGATGGTGCTGTAGATACTGTAATAACTAATGCTTTGATCTTAGATTGGTGGGGAATAATTAAGGCTGATGTGGGTATAAAAGATGGAATGATTTTTGAAATTGGTAAGGCTGGCAATCCTGATATCCAGGATAATGTTGATATTGTTATTGGTGCATCAACAGAAGTAATAGCTGGAGAGGGGCATATTCTTACTGCAGGTTCAATAGATACCCATATTCACTTTATATGTCCCCAACAAATTGAGACAGCATTAGCCTCAGGAATTACAACCATGTTGGGCGGAGGAACTGGGCCTGCAACTGGCACAAATGCTACTACTTGTACGCCGGGTTCTTTTCATATTTCAAGAATGCTTCAATCTGCAGAAGCATTTCCCATGAATTTAGGTTTTTTTGGAAAAGGAAACTCAACAAACGAGATCAATCTTATTGATCAGGTTGAGGCTGGTGCATGTGGATTGAAGCTTCATGAGGATTGGGGAACAACTCCTTCTACTATAAATTCTTGTCTAAATGTTGCAGATAAGTTTGACGTACAAGTATGTATTCATACTGATACTTTGAATGAGGCAGGCTTTGTGGAAGATACCATCAACGCTATTGCAGGAAGAACTATTCATACTTTTCATACTGAAGGAGCAGGAGGAGGACATGCTCCAGACATTATAAAAATCTGTGGAGAAAAAAATGTTCTTCCTAGTAGTACAAATCCAACAAGACCTTATACAAGGAACACATTAGAAGAACATCTTGACATGTTAATGGTTTGTCATCATTTAGATTCTAAAATTCCGGAAGACATTGCATTTGCTGAATCAAGGATTAGAAGAGAGACTATTGCTGCAGAGGATATTCTTCATGATCTAGGTGCCTTTTCAATTATTGCTAGTGATTCTCAAGCTATGGGAAGAGTTGGTGAAGTAATTACAAGAACTTTTCAAACCGCACATAAAATGAAAGTCCAAAGGGGGCCGCTATCTCAGGATTCTGATAGAAACGATAATTATAGAGTAAAGAGATATATTTCTAAAGTCACAATTAATCCTGCAATAGCTCACGGTATTGATAAACATGTTGGGTCTATAGAAAAGGGTAAAATTGCGGATTTGGCATTGTGGAAACCTTCCTTTTTTGCGGTAAAGCCTGAATTAGTTGTTAAAGGAGGATCTATAGTTTGGTCCCAAATGGGTGATGCAAATGCTTCAATTCCTACTCCAGGTCCTGTACATGGTCGACCTATGTTTGCAAGTTTCGGCCAGTCTCTAATTAAGAGTTCTTTTACCTTTTTAAGTAAAAATTCAATTGAACAAAATATTCCAAATAAATTAGGCTTACAAAAAAAATGTATTGCTGTAGAAAATACCAGAAATATCAATAAATCAAACTTAAAACTTAATAGTAAATTACCAAATATTTCAGTTGATCCTCAAACTTATGAAGTTTTTTCTGATGGAGAACTTCTTACTTGTGAACCACTTGATGCAGTCCCAATGGCTCAAAGGTATTTTTTGCTTTAGAAGTTTTTAATTAATTCTTTTTCACTTATCTTTATGTCTTTTGACCCCGCAGTAGCTAAATCTTCTTGCAGTTTGTTCTCACAAGATAGAACTCTTGACCAACTTGGTAATTGAAGTGTCGTAGGACAAGCCAGATAATCTTCTGTAGCAGGTCTTAATAGTTTCGCAAACTTTTGTACTGATAATTCTTCTTCGTGCCTATCGTATGGAAGTTGATTAACTGCTGAATCTAATCCAAATTGTTTTACACGATCTTCTCCAACTCTTTTGTAGAGAACTTCTAAAGTTGCTAGTTGAGTGCTAGTTAAGGTCTCGGCTTGATGCTCCATGAGTCCTCTTAAAACACTTGAAAGTATTTCTGTACACATTTTTTGCAATCCTTCTTTAGAAGAATCTCCAATATTCTTATGTTTATGATCAAATAAACCTAGGTCAACCTGGGCTATTTTGGAGGTCCTTACGTTTCTATAAACCTCTGATAATAAACCTATCTCTAAACCCCAATCACAAGGTATTCTTAAATTCATAGCCAGGTCTTTAGTAAAAGCAAACTCACCTGCTAATGGATATCTAAATGATTGAAGATATTGTAAAAACGGACCCTTACCAACTAACTGCTCAAGACTTGCTAATAAAGGACCCACGAATAATCTTGTTGCTCTACCTTGCAATTGATTTGTTTCTAGAGATAATCTACTGTAAAAAGCTTTTACATATGATATTCCATATGATTCATCCAGAAGTGGAAGTATCATTCTTGAAGGATATAAAGGACTAAAAGTTCTTATATCGGCATCAAAAAGAGCAACAACTTCGGATTTTCTAGTCGCAACTCCTATACCTTGCCATACAGCCCATCCTTTACCTGGAGTTCCTAAAAGCTCTAATCCATTTTTTTCTTGGCTTTTTAATAGCTCAATTACAGAGGGAGAATTAGTCCATTGAACGTGAACTGGGAATGGCATTGAATCAAAAAATGATTTTGCGGCCTTAACTTGCTCAATAGTTTTTGCTGAGAGAGCAATTACTAATTCATTTAAGCCTGTAAGGTTTTTTAAAACTTCTTTTATATCTTTTAATGCTGGACGCTCAAACTCTTCATATAAGCAAGGTATTAAAATGCTAGTTGATCTTTTTTTAAGACTTTTGTTTAATTCTTTAAGTAAATTTCCTGTAACTCCATATTCATGTATTGTTGTGATTAAACCTTGTTGAAAGTCCATTTTCTAATTGATGTGCAGAATGGTATTAATACTTCAATGATTTTTTCAAAGTGAAGCAAATTGATTCAGAGAAAAAATTAGATAGATTAAAAATTGATAAATTGTTAAAAACAATTTATTCAAATCATACTACAGAAGAAATTAATTTTATTTCAAATCAATTATTACAGATTTTAGATGATTTCTCAGAGAAATCTGCTTATGAAGAAATAAGAGATAAGGAAAGGTGGAATGAATCTCATTCAATTTTGATAACTTATGCAGATAGTATTTATAAAAATGGCGAGGCAACATTAATAACTCTCAGGAAGTTGTTAAATAAACATTTTGGCAGTCTTTCTAAAGTTGTACATATTCTTCCTTTTCTGAAATCCACAAGTGATGGAGGTTTCGCAGTTTCAAGTTATGATTCCCTAGAAGAAAAATTTGGTGGTTGGGATGATCTCAAAAATATTTCTAAAAATCATGATTTGATGGCTGATTTAGTACTAAACCATGTCTCATCATCTCATCCATGGGTTCAACAATTTATTAAATCCCAAGAGCCTGGAATATCAAATGTTTTTTCACCGAAACAAAATCTTGACTGGTCAAATGTAGTTAGGCCTAGAAGTTCCTCTTTGTTTTCTCAAATAAATACTGATGATGGTCCTAAACAAGTTTGGACAACTTTTGGGCCAGATCAAATTGATTTGAATTGGCATAATCCCAAAATGTCTCTTGAGTTTTTAAATTTAATTACTACTTATTTATCTAATGGAATTAAATGGTTAAGGCTTGATGCAGTTGGTTTTATTTGGAAGGAATCAGGGACTACTTGTTTACATTTACCTAAAGCACATTCAATTGTGAAACTCTTAAGAGTTCTATTAAATAATCTTCTTGATGATGGCGTTTTAATAACAGAAACCAATGTTCCTCAGAAGGAAAATCTATCTTATCTCATTCCTGATGATGAAGCCCACATGGCATATAATTTCCCATTGCCTCCTCTTCTCCTAGAGGCAATTATTACTTCAAGAGCTGATATTCTAAACTCATGGATTTTTGATTGGCCCACCTTACCTGAAAATACTACTTTATTTAATTTCACTGCCTCGCACGATGGTATAGGGCTAAGAGCTCTTGAGGGTTTAATGAATGAGCAGAGAATTAAGGATTTATTAATTAATTGTGAGAAAAGAGGAGGATTAGTAAGTCATAGACGTTTATCAAATGGTGATGATAAACCTTATGAATTGAATATTAGTTGGTGGAGTGCAATGGAAGACTCCAGTAGAGATGCTAAAAGATTTCAGTATGAGAGATTTATTTTGAGTCAATTATTAGTAATGGCTCTTAAAGGGGTCCCTGCATTTTATTTGCCAGCATTATTAGCTTCAGAAAATGATATAAAAAGCTTTTCTATGACAGGTCAAAGAAGAGATCTAAACAGGGAAAAGTTTAAAGCAGAAAATCTATCAGCTATTTTAAATAATCCTGAATCCAATGCTAATAAAAACTTAAAATATCTTCGTAATGCTATGGATGTCCGATCAGAATTAAAGCAATTTCACCCTTGTTCACAAATGAAATGTTTGTCTAAAGGTAGAAGTGATATTGTTGTAATCAAAAGAGGTAAAGGCGCTGAGTCTGTTTTTGCTATCCATAATATGACTGAAAATAAAATTAATTATCAATTGAATGATAATGATCTACCAAAAATAATTGATAATGATTTCAATACCCATGATTTTTTAACATCCACTAAATACAATTACAAAAATATTAGTCTTGATCCTTTTCAAGTAATTTGGCTTAGTGCTTTATAAAAATGATAGAAAATTCTTCTATTTGGATTGTAAGTGATGTAGATGGTACTTTAATGGATCATTCATATGATTTATCACCTGCTAAAGAAACTATAAAAAAACTACAAAAATTATCTATACCAGTAATTCTTTGTACAAGCAAAACTGCTTCTGAAGTAAAAGTTATTAGAAAGGAACTTAACTTGACGGATCCCTATATTGTTGAGAATGGAGCGGCAATATATGGTGAATCCCTTAAAAGAGTAAATGGAGAAATTATTCTTGGAATAAAATACGAATCTCTTGAAGAAATCTTAAATTTTATTTCTAAAGAAATTGATTATAAACTTACTCCTCTTAATAATCTCACTGATCAAGAAGCCACTCAGCTTACAGGTTTAGAAGGCAACTCATTAAACTTAATGAGAGATAGACACTGGAGCATGCCTTTTTTAAATCCACCAAGTTACTTAGAAGAAAAAATTAATATCTGTTGTAGAAAATTCAATGTTGATATTTTTAAGGGCAATAGAATGAGTCACTTACTATCTACAAAATCGAATAAAGGGAAAGCAATAAATGCTCTTAAAGAATATTCAAATGTTCATAATATTGAAATTATAGGTTTAGGCGATTCTCCAAATGATTTACCTCTTCTTTTAAACTCAGATATTAAGATAGTTATTCCTGGAATAGATGGACCTAACTTAAATTTAATAGATCAACTAAAAGATTTGGAATTTACTTTGGCTTCTGAACCAAACGGATATGGTTGGAAAAATGAAATCAATAAATTAATAAATAAGCGAGAACTAAGTTAGAAATATGAAAGATTTAGATATTAATTTTCCTCTTGATAAATTTGAAAAATTAATTATTGATATTGGTTGGGAATCCTTGGATGATTGGTTCAATTTTTGGAATAATAAAAGTAAAATTCTTTCAATTGATCAATATTGGAATAATAAAGTAAATGATGATTGGATTTGGGGTTTGGCTTTACCTCTTTTATCTCAGGCTTATAAATTTCAAAACAATTTTTCAAATAGAAAAATTATTGGAATCTCAGCTATGCCTGGCACAGGTAAAACAACGCTAGGTAGATGGCTCGAAGCAATATCGTTAAAATTAAACTTCAAAATTGCGGTTATTTCAATTGACGACTTTTATCTTCCGTCAAATGAAATGAAATTAGCAATTAAGAATAACCCTTGGAATGTTTCAAGAGGGTTTCCTGGAAGTCACTCAGTAAAATTAATGCATGAAAAATTATTAAATTGGAAGATAAATGGAGAATTAAATGTACCAGTTTTCGATAAATCTTTAAGAAATGGTTTAGGGGATAGATCTCATTGGAGAATAGATAATCCTGATTTATTAATTCTTGAGGGATGGTTTTTGGGAATAAAACCTTATTCTCTTGACATAAATGATCGACCCATAAATACAACAAATTTGAGTCTTGATGAATCATCTTATGTATTAAAAATTCAAAATAACCTAAACGAATATTTAGATATTTGGACTTTAATAGACAATATTTGGCACTTAAAACCATTGAAGATTGAATACATGAATATATGGAAAACAAATCAGGAAAAAGAAATGTTTTTACAGAAAGGTAACGCACTTATAGATGAAAAATTATCTAATTTCTTGAGAATGCTAAATGTCTCAATTCCTCACAAAAGCTTTGATGTTATAAAATCCTACGCGCTTTTATTAATCGATCAAGAAAGAAATTTAGTTGAGGCTGGATTAAATGTGTAGCATTTTCTAAATTTCTTATTTTTAGTAATTTTTTATACATTTTTTTCAGCTCTTAATAGTGTTTAATTAAATATATTTTGCCGTTTAGGGATGGTTGAGTTTACTTACAAAAATGAAGGTTGTAGAATGGTAGTTCTAAGATGTATTGGTCCGTCAAATTTCTTTTTAGAAAGAGTTTTATTTCCAACTGACATTCTTACTTTTATGGCCCCAAATGATTCAAGAGTAGAAATCTGGGGAAATGAATTATATGGACCTAAGTTGGAAGAGAGAATTAGAATTTCTGCTGATAATGAAGACTCTACTTTAGTGGCTTAAATTTAATTATTAATTGTCTTCGAGTCAATATTTTTAACATATACTCCTTTTTTGTTGATATTATCTAACTAGTTTTAGTTTTTTAGTATGTATCAATTTTCTTCTTTTGCAATTGGAGGTTTTGTTCCTTCTGCAGCCATAGCTGGAGTTTTAGTTTTGTTAGGTTTAGGAGCTTTCTTTTATCTTGGTATAAAAGGTCCTACAGATTATTAAGGCCGAGTTTAATTAATAAATTTTTTTTTATTTCTTATAAAACTTTAATTTAATTTTGTAATTATGGACTTAACTGCTGTTTTATTTATACTGAGCTTACCATTTGTTTTGTTAACAGTTTATTTTGGTACGAAAAATGATTTTTATGAAAGTGAAAATTATAAAGGTGACGGATGTGCACATGATGTTAAAAGGTAATATTATTTTTCTCCGTTAAATATACAAGTCCATTTGCTGTCGAATTGCCAAACAGGTTTATATATTTCTTTAGTTATCTTTTCTCCTGCTTCATTACATGCCTCTAGACTTTTCATGGGAATCGAATGTAAAGATGGGCTTGTAATTCCACTTACCTCAGGTCTTCCTCCAGGTCCTTGTCTATAAGTTCCAATAATTAACCAATAGTTAGCTTTTACAAAGTCAGAAAAAAAGAATTGAAAAATTAGAAATAATAATACAAAAAAAGAATTTTTCTTCATTAAATTTATTGCCTTTATTTACTAAATGTAAATTGTTTTTTTCAAAATTGCTATTAATAAATTAGAAATTTTTCTATGTTTTTGGAATATTTAAAATTTATTTTATACGGAATAATTCAAGGTTTTACAGAATTCATACCGGTTAGTAGTACTGCTCATTTAAAAGTTATATCTCAACTTTTAGGTTTTGATGATCC
This sequence comes from uncultured Prochlorococcus sp., assembly GCA_902596585.1. Classification (GTDB taxonomy): domain Bacteria; phylum Cyanobacteriota; class Cyanobacteriia; order PCC-6307; family Cyanobiaceae; genus Prochlorococcus_A. Next base: position 38,015 of record CACJUL010000007.1, on the reverse strand, counting down.
TGGTAGCTCTTTATCTGCAATTATTCAATTTGGAAGTGTTTTTGCTTTATTTTGGTATTTTAGAAAAGATATTTTTAAATTAGGAAGTCAGTCACCAACAATGATTTTAGATTATTTCTTAAATGCAAGGTTATTAAGATCTATTTTTATTGGCACTATTCCAATTATTTTTCTTGGAGGGAGCATTAAATTATTTTCCCAAAATTTTTTTGATTATGTTCTTCGTTCAAATTTATCTATTGCATTAGTTTCTCTTTTTATGGCTATGTTTATGTACTTTGCAGAAAGATCGAAAAAAGGGTCCATAAGTCTATATAACCATAAATATTCAGATAGTTTTTTAGTAGGTTTTTCTCAGGCATTTGCTGTGATTCCTGGTTTTTCAAGATCGGGCATTACTATCTCCACCGCTTTAATATCGGGGTGGGATAGAGCAGATGCTGCAAGATTTTCTTTTCTTCTAGGTATTCCGGCTATTTCTCTGGCTGCGTTTGTAGAGTTTATATTTTCTTTTAACAAATTATCTACCATTAGTATTTTACCTCTATTTTTTGGATTTGTTTCTACATTTTTATCTTCGTTATTAGCTATAGATTTTTTGTTAAAATATATTTCTGCACATGGTTTGAAATTATTTATTATTTACCGGGTTTTATTTGGCATTTTGATTCTTCTGAATATATAAATTGTCTTAAAAAATAATTTTGCAATTGTGTTATGGTTTAAAAAAATAATATAAAATGAATATTTTTATATCTTTCCAGCTAGGCGAAGTTGAAGTTTCAAACCTTACCATATCTGTGTTAGTTTTTTTCTCTTCCTTTACTTTCATAGCGGTTGGCATAAGCTCTTATAAGCTTTACAAATCCCTTATAAATGATGATAAGTAATCGGAACGGCGGGATTTGAACCCACGACCCCCACTACCCCAAAGTGGTGCGCTACCAAACTGCGCTACGCCCCGTATTATTACTATAAAGATAAGATGGATATTAAATGCTCTTCTTTATAGGATTGTTATCAGATCTCAATACACACTTATCCACCTCCCAATTAAAGTTTTCCCAAATATCATCTTTTAATTTAAAGTTACTTCCATAAAATTCTCCTAATTTAACATTTGTAGGGGAGGCAGAACAGTACTGTCTGCTGCCAGATGATGCTAAATATTGTTGATGGTACTGCTCTGCATAGTAATAAGTATCAATCATTTTTATTTCTGTTTCAATTAAACCCATATTTTTTTTAATAAGTTCTTTTTGATATTGTTCTCTACTTGATAATATGATTTTTTTGTTATTTTCTTTTTTGTAATATATAGCTGACCTATATTGAGTACCAGTATCATTACCTTGTCTATTTTTTTGAGTTGGGTCATGACATTCCCAAAACATTTTTAAAAGGTCACTAATATCTATTTCTTTTTTATTCCATATAACTCTCACAACTTCTGAATGACCAGTTGCTCCTGAACATACCTCATAGTATGTTGGATTTTTTTTGTCTCCACCTGCATACCCTACTGAGGTTGTAACAACTCCTGGAAGTTTCCAAAAACATTTTTCAGCTCCCCAGAAGCAACCACATCCGAATATGATTTCATCTTCTTGAGAATTAGGTTCTTTTTTAATGTCTGTGTTTAATATTCTATGAATTGAATTTATATCACTTTTAAAAGAAGCATTTTCGTTATTCATAATGTTTTTTAGAAATTCAAACATATTTTTAATTTTTACATCATAAGTTTTATATTTTTTAGCTCTTAACAATATTAGTTGCTATTTCTCTTTCCCATAGTTGTTTATATAGCCCTCTCTTTTTTACTAAATCTTTATGATTACCTTCTTGTACTATTTCTCCTTTATCCATTACCAAAACTCTGTCACAAGTTGCAGCTACTGATAGTTGGTGGCTTATCATTAAAATTGTATTGTCACTTTTTTCTCTCATTTCATCTATTATTCTAGCGGCTGTTTTGTTGTCTACGCTTGCCAAAGCATCATCAAGAATTACAACAGGAGAATTTACAAGTAATGCCCTACCAAGAGCAGTTCTTTGTCTTTGACCACCACTTAAAGTGATACCTCTTTCGCCAACTACTGTTTTAAACTTTTTAGGAAAATTATTAATATCATCAATTAACCCTGCTTTTGTGGCACTCTGCTTGACTAACGATTTAGAGGCTTTAGGTTCTCCAAATCGTAGATTTTCTGAAATTGTAGATGTAAATAAGAATGCTTCTTGAGGTACGATAGATATATTTTTTCTAAGTTCTTCTAATTTAATTTTCTTTATATCAATTTTATCTAAAAATAATTGGCCGTCTGGAATTTCAATGGTTCTTCCAAGAGATTTTGCTAATGTTGTTTTGCCACAACCTACAGGACCAACAATTGCAATAAGTTCTCCTGGATTAATTTTAAAGTTAAGATTATTTAATGAGTTAAATTTAGATCCTGGATATTTTATCGTTAAATCTTTTGCTTCTAACAATCCTTTTACTTTTTCTTTTAAAAAATTTGAATTTGCACTATCTACAATATTAGGTTTGTTCTGGAGAATTTCTTCAACACGATCTAAACTTACCTGACCGAGTTGAAAAGTATTTAATGTGAAACCCAATAGAGCTGTTGGGAAAACAAGTCTTTCGACATAAAGAATAAGTGCTACTAAACCACCAATTGAAATAAATCCATTACTTATTTGAAAAGTTCCTAAGCTTAATAAAATTAATAATGAAATTGATGATATACCTTGCAGTAATGGGAACAGGGTACTTGCTGTTCTTGCAAGTTTTATTGCGGAATTTCGATAAGCTTCATTATGTATATTAAATTCTTTCTTCTCAGCATTTTCCTGAGCATAAATTTTGATAGCACTTATGCCTGAAAGATCTTCTTGTATTAAATCACTTAGTTTGGATAATGATTCTTGTTGAGCTTTTCTTTGTTTAACCATCCTACCCCCAAATAAGCTTACAATTCCAAGTATGAAAGGAAATATCATTAATGCTGATATGGTTAATGTTTTATTAATTGAAAACATTGATGGAATTGTAAATGAATAAGCTAAGACAATATTGCATAAACTTAATATCGTAAAACCCAATAGTCTTCTTATGTTCTCTACATCACTTGTAGCTCTACTTATAATGTCTCCACTGCCTTTTTTTTGTATCCATTCTGGATCCTGAATAAGCAAATGATCAAAAAGTTTCTGCCTAAGATTAACCTCAACCTTTCTTCCTATGCCAAAGACTATTTGTCTTGAAAAAAGTCTTATTAAACCCATAGAAGTTGCTAATAAAATTAACCATAATGATTTGGAAATAACAAAATCTGTAGAGAAACCGTTTTGCAATTGGTCAATTATGTTTTTAACTTCCAATGGTATTAAAACGCTAAGAATATTTACTAATAAGAGCGCAAAAGCTCCAAATAGAAATTCCTTTTTGTATGGTCTAAGATAATTAGATATAACTTTAAACTTTAAATTCTTCATTTAATTTTGCCGATATGATTAAGATAATGTTTCATTTTTAAATTTGTGAGCTACTTTTATAAATGATTCAGTATTTTTTTATGAGTAACCAACAAACTCATCCATTACATGCAACAGATAAAAATATTATAGATTCTCTTATTACTAATGAAAAACCAGAGGATATTGACTATATTAATTTAGCTAGATTAATAAATCGCTATAATAATTTTCCTGGTGAAATTGAAATTAAAAACGATATCGAAAAGATACTAAATTTTTGGAAGGTTACTAAAAATGAACTTTTTTCAAAAACAAAAAATATTTGGTCAAAAAGTTTTAGACCTATTAATACAAATAAAGATTTAGTTGGGTCTGGTTTTGACACTTCAAATTAAAATTACTCTTGAAAAATTTATTAAATCAATAAATGTCTTCTAATCTTTCTAACGTCGAAATTCTAAATAATTTGTTAGAAGGTTCGAACCTTGATGCTATAAATGCAAGTTCTTTAATGAAAAGATGGCTTAATGATGAAATATCTGATGTTCAAACAGGTGCTTTTTTAAGCGCTTTAAGATCCAAAGGTTGTACAGGTTTAGAACTCAGTTCTATGGCTGAGGAGCTCTTGAATGTATGCAAATTACCTGTTGAACGACCCAATATTTTTATGGTTGACACTTGTGGAACTGGAGGTGATGGTGCAAATACATTTAATATTTCCACTGCAGTAGCATTTGTAGCGTCATCCTGTGGAGTAAAGATTGCTAAACATGGCAACAAAAGTGCTAGTGGGAAAGTAGGTTCAGCAGATGTTTTGTTGAATCTTGGTTTAAATTTAAGTTGTTCACTTGAAAAAGTAGTTTCAGCTGTCAATGAAATTGGAATAACTTTTTTGTTCGCACCAGTTTGGCATAAATCTTTAATAAAACTTGCACCATTGCGAAAGGCACTTGGCATAAGGACTGTATTTAATCAACTAGGACCGTTGGTAAACCCTTTAAGGCCAAATGCTCAAGTCTTAGGTGTTGCATCAGAAGATCTTTTAAGGCCTATGGCTAGTGCACTATTAAAAATGGGTATGAATAGAGCAATAGTAGTTCATGGTTCGGGCGGTCTCGATGAGGCCTCACTTCAAGGAGATAATAAATTAGTTTTTGTTGAAAATGGTGAATTAAGATTTTCAAAAATAAATATCTTAGATTTTAATCATGAAAATATTTCAAACGAAGAACTTGTTGTTGGTACTAATGATTCTAATGAGGAAATATTAAAGTCTGTTTTGAATGGTTCTGGTTTGAAATCGCATAAGGATGTTGTTGCTTTAAATACCGCATTAGTTCTTTGGGCAGCTCGAATTGAGGATGATTTACATGAAGGCTTTAAAAAGGCATTACTATCAATTAATCGTGGAAGTCCTTGGGAAAAATTTTTACTTTTAAAAACATACTTATCTACAAATTAATTGATTACCAATTGATGATTAATCCTTATAAAAAAAATGCGAAATTAGTTTTAAGTAATGGAATTGTATTTCCAGGATTTTCTTTCGGAGCTTCGGGCACTGCTGTTGGTGAAATAGTTTTTAATACAGGAATGACTGGATATCAGGAAGTTATTACTGATCCTAGCTATTTTGGACAAATATTAACTTTTACTTACCCAGAAATTGGAAATACAGGTATTAATTTTGATGATTCAGAATCAAATATTAGTGTTAAAGGAATAATTGTTAGAAATTATTCATCAAATAATAGTAATTGGAGATCTTTAAAAAATTTTGATGAATGGTTAATTGAGAAAAACGTAATTGGTCTTTACGGAATTGATACAAGAGCGCTTGTTAAAATCCTAAGATCTAATGGCTCAATGAATGGTCTCCTTACCTCTGAAGATAAAGATATAGAAACCTGTTTAAAAATAATTCATGAAACTCCAAAGATGGAAGGTTTAAATTTATCAAAAGAAGTTTCCACAAAAGAGCAATATTTTTGGCAAAAGCATTCAGAAACGGATTTTGACGTTAGAAAACGTTACTCAGAAAATACTAAAAAATTAAAAATAATAGCAATTGATTTTGGGATAAAAAAATCAATTTTAAATAGATTAGTTTCCCATGGTTGTGAAATTCTAGTTTTACCCTCTCAATCTTCTTTCGAAGATGTTCTTTCCAAAAAACCTAATGGAGTATTTTTCTCAAATGGTCCAGGAGATCCTTCTACAGTTAAAGAAGGTATAGAATTAGCAAGATCACTTATTGATTATGGCGAAATACCTATGTTCGGAATTTGTCTTGGTCATCAAATATTTGGATTAGCTTTAGGAGGTTCAACTTATAAACTTCCATTTGGACATCGTGGTCTAAATCATCCTTGTGGAATAAATAATCAAATTGAGATTACTAGTCAAAATCATGGTTTTGCTATTGACCCTAATTCTCTTTTAAAGGATATAGTTAATATTACTCACTATAATCTTAACGATAAAACCGTGGCAGGATTGGAAGTCAAGAACAAGCCTATTTTTAGCGTTCAATATCATCCTGAAGCTGGACCAGGTCCACATGATTCAGATTATTTATTTAATAAATTTGTTTCTCTAATGTTAGAAAGATGTTGACATATTGTTATCTTTTGATTTGATAATTACATTTGATACATTAATTTTTTGGAGGAATTAAATCATAGAAGATTTCCAGAAACTAACGGTTTCTTTAAGAGGAAACATTGATGTAAGAACAAATATCATTGTTTTTACTTTTAAAGGCCAACTTGATGCCTTCTCAGAAAAACAATTTAAGACTTTCGTTACCAATAATATAAAAAATGAGATTCCATTAGTTATTGACCTTACGAAAATAGATTTTCTTGATTCATCGGGGCTTGGGGCTCTTGTTCAGACCTCTAAAGAATGTAAAAAGTTAAAGTTAGGTTTCTCAGTTGTTGGTAATTCGAGAGTTGCACAAACAATTAAACTTGTACGTTTAGGAGATTTTCTTAACTTAAAATCTACTCTTGATGATGCATTAACTTATTTAAAAATTTGAATTATTGGATTCAAAACTTGGTTCCATATGGATCTCCTGAAGAAATAGGAGTCATTCAACTTGCTTGGCTTGGGGATTCTGTATGGGAACTACATCAAAGACTAAGACATGTCCATTTTCCTTTGAAATCAAAAGAACTTCATTTGTCTGTGGTTAATGAAGTTAAAGCAAAATCTCAATCAAAATCTTTAAGTCATATTGAACATTTATTAAGTGCAAATGAATTAGATTTGATTAGACGTGCTAGAAATAAAACAAAGAGATATCCAAAATCTTCAGACCCTTCTATATATTCAAGAGCAACTGGTTTTGAAACACTTATAGGCTGGCTTTTTCTAAAGGACCCTCAAAGGTTATCAACTCTTTTTGAATATCTTGAATTAAATATGCAATGATTTATGAAAAAATCGTCCAAAAATTTTTCTGATAAAAATGGTAAGCAGTTCAAGTTGAGTACTAATTCAAACTCTAAAAATACAAATTCTTCAAAAAAAAATAATAGATATTTGATCAATTCATATAAAAATAAAAACTCGAATAATCAAATTGATACTAATAAAAATAACATTTCCACTTTTAAAAGAAGAAATTTAAGAACTAAACCTAATATCGGACTTTCTAATAAAGTATCTGATAGTTATCAAGATAGTTCAAATAAAAAAAATTTTGACGATTGGATATGGGGTAAACATTCTGTTTTTGAGGCTTTTGTAAATGAAAGAGCTATTAATAGAATTTGGTGTACATCAGAAATCTTTTCTTCAGAAAAATTCTATATTTTACTCAAAGATCTTAAATCAAAAGGTGTTCTTGTTGAAGAAGTTTCTTGGAATAGACTTTCGCAATTGACCTGTGGTGCTTCTCATCAAGGAGTCGCATTACAGTTAGCGTGTTCTAAAACTTTATCTCTATTAGACTTAATAAAATTATCTAAAAACAACTCTGCAAATCCTATAATTCTCGCTTTAGACGGAATCACTGATCCACATAATGTTGGTGCAATTATAAGATCAGCCGAAGCATTTGATTGCAAGGGTATTATCATTCCTCAAAGGAGATCTGCTGGCTTAACGGGTACTGTCGCCAAAGTTGCAGCAGGAGCATTGGAACATCTCCCGGTTAGTAGAGTTGTTAATTTGAATAGGGCACTAGATGAGCTGAAGAAAAATGGTTTCATGATTGTGGGTTTATCTGGAGATGGTCCATTTTCGATTTCAAAGTTTCATGAAAAAACTCCTTTGGTATTAATAGTCGGATCTGAAGATAAAGGAATCTCTTTGCTAACACAAAAAAAATGCGATTTTCTTTTAAGAATTCCTCTTAAAGGTAAAACATCAAGTTTAAATGCATCTGTGGCTGCTGCAATATCACTTTTTCATCTAACAAGTAAGTAATTTACTTTTTAAGAATCCACTTAACTATAGTTTTCTTAAATATTGTTGTTTCAATACATTTATATATTTAATGATAATTTATTGAATTTTTACTACAAAATTGTATAGAATTTGACAAGAATTTTCGATCTATCAAGATCTACTAAATTGATTAGAAATTTTGGAAACAAACTTGGATTGGCTTGGTGGTCAAAAATAGAGTCAATTGATACTGCAACGACTTATTGGTATGGACCATTTCTTACAAAACGTAGCTTAAGAGAAAATATACCTTCTTTTATTAAAGATCTTAATGATGAAGGTTCTACTGAAATTAAACATAGTATTGTTCGCTGCAAAAAAGAAGAACCATTAACGTCTTGATTATTAAAAAAATTATATTTAGAAATGGATTTTAATTCTTTAAGAAAGGAAATCAATAGCAAAAATATTTCTGTAACAGAATTAATAAAAGATTTTTTTTTAAAAATTGATTCTAAAGATCCAGTAATTAATTCATACATCTGTACCACAAAACATAATGCATTCTCACAGGCTGAGACTATTGATAAGTTAATTCAAAATGGAGAAAAACTACCTCCTCTTGCAGGAATTCCAATAGCAATTAAAGATAATATTTGTACTAAGGGTGTTGCAACTACTTGTGCCAGTAATATGCTCAAACCATTTGTTTCTCCTTATGAATCTACAGTCTCAAGTAAATTATGGTCTTCAGGTGGCATTTTTTTAGGTAAGACAAATTTGGATGAATTTGCCATGGGCAGTTCTACTGAAACCTCTGTTTTTGGTGTAACATCAAATCCTTGGGATGTTAATAGAGTTCCTGGAGGTAGTTCAGGAGGCAGTGCTGCTTCAGTTGCCGCTGGATTTTGTGCAGCAGCTATAGGTTCAGATACTGGAGGATCCATAAGACAACCAGCTTCTTTTTGTGGTGTAGTTGGATTAAAGCCTACTTATGGAAGAGTAAGTAGATGGGGATTGGTAGCATTTGCTAGCTCCCTCGATCAAATTGGTCCAATTACAAATACTGTTTCAGATGCCGCTGAAATCCTTTATGAAATATCTGGGAAAGACCCACTTGACTCAACATGTCTTGATAAACCAGTTCCAAATTATTTAAAAGATTTGAATAAATCTATAAAAGATTTAAAAATAGGAATCATTAAAGAATGTTTTGAACATGAAGGTCTTGATCCTGAAGTTAAAGAATCAGTTCTTTCTGGAGTTGAAAGATTTAGAAATTTAGGAGCCGAAATAATTGATGTTGAATGCCCTATGTTTAACGAGGGAATCGCGACATATTATGTAATTGCTCCATCAGAAGCTTCCGCAAATTTAGCTAGATACGATGGAGTTAAATATGGTTACAGAACTAACGAAGGTTCGAATCTTTTAGATATGACTTCTAAAAGTCGTGCTGAGGGATTTGGAGATGAAGTGCAAAGAAGAATTTTAATAGGAACTTATGCTTTATCGGCTGGATACAGTGATGCCTATTACAAAAAAGCACAAAAAATTAGAACTTTAATAAGAAAAGATTTTGATGATGCATTTAGTAAAGTGGATATTTTATTAACCCCGACATGTCCAACTACAGCTTTTCTAAAAGGAGACTTTGCTAATGATCCACTGTCTATGTATTTATCTGATCTATTAACTGTCCCTGTAAATTTGGCTGGACTTCCAGCCATTAGTATTCCTTGTGGTTTTGATAAAAAAGGATTACCCATAGGTCTTCAACTAATAGGTAACGTACTTGAAGAGAATAAAATATTGAATGCAGCAAATATTTTTGAAAATGATGCACAAGTTATCAAAAAAAAACCATTATTCTAAATTGTATTAATAATTAATTTGTAACCAAAAAGTATAGATTTTTTTTAAATTTTCTCTATTTTATATATATAAATTGATTGAATATGGGTTTTGTTTCGCTTCACAATCATAGCGACTACAGTCTGCTTGATGGTGCAAGTCAAATTTCAAAAATTGTAGAAAGAGCTTCTGATCTTGGAATGGAGTCTATTGCTCTAACAGACCATGGAGTCATGTATGGAGTACTTGATTTAGTCAAGAAGTGTAAAGAGAAAGGCATAAAACCAATTATTGGTAATGAAATGTATGTGATTAATGGTTCTATCTACGATCCTCAACCCAAAAAAGAAAAAAGATATCATTTGGTGGTTTTAGCTAAAAATCAAACCGGCTATAAGAATCTCGTAAAGTTAACCACAATTAGTCACTTAAATGGGATGAGAGGTCGAGGAATATTTTCTAGACCATGTATTGATAAATTTCTTTTAAATAAATATAAAGACGGCCTTATAGTTTCTACTGCTTGTCTTGGTGGTGAGATTCCTCAGGCTATTTTAAAAGGAAGACTTGATGTAGCAGAGGATATAGCTCTTTGGTATAAAAAATTATTTGCAGATGATTTTTATCTGGAAATACAAGATCATGGCTCTATTGAAGATAGAATTGTCAACGTAGAATTGTTGAAAATTGGTAAGAAGCACCAAATAAAAGTCATCGCTACCAATGATGCGCACTACATATCAAATATGGATGTAGAATCACATGATGCCTTGCTTTGCGTTTTAACTGGAAAGCTAATAAGCGATGAAAAAAGATTGAGATATACCGGTACTGAATATATTAAAAGTGAAAATGAAATGCTTGAACTTTTTAAAGATCATATTGATGATGAATCTATTGAAGAGGCAGTAAATAATACATTTGAAATATCTCAAAAAATTGAAGTATTTGATTTGTTTGGTAAGTATAGGATGCCGAAGTTTCCTATTGTCGACGAAAAAGATTCTTTTTCTTTATTAACAAAATTATCTAATGAAGGCCTTTTAAAAAGACTTAAAAAAAATGATCTTTCAGAAATTGATCAAATATATATTGAAAGACTATCTTCCGAGTTGAAAATTATAAAAAATATGGGGTTCCCTGATTACTTTTTGGTTGTTTGGGACTATATCAAATTTGCTAGAGATAATTGTATACCAGTAGGACCGGGAAGAGGTTCTGCAGCAGGTTCATTGGTAGCCTATGCACTTCAAATCACCAATATAGACCCAGTTGAGCATGGTTTATTGTTTGAGAGATTTTTAAATCCAGCAAGAAAGTCTATGCCAGATATTGATACTGATTTTTGTATTGATAGGAGAAATGAAGTTATTGAGTATGTTACTGACCGATATGGAGAGGATAAAGTCGCACAAATAATTACTTTTAATAAAATGACTTCTAAAGCAGTTTTAAAGGATGTTGCAAGAGTTCTAGATATACCTTATGGAGAGGCAGATAAATTGGCTAAGTTAATTCCGGTAGTAAGAGGGAAGCCTTATAAACTTAAAGAAATGATTGAAAAGAATTCTCCTAGCCAGGAGTTTAGAGAAAAATATATTAATGATAATAGAGTTAAAAGATGGATAGATTTAGCTTTAAGAATAGAAGGAACCAATAAAACATATGGTGTTCATGCTGCAGGAGTAGTTATTGCATCAGACCCTCTAGACGAACTTGTACCTCTTCAAAGGAATAATGAGGGACAAATAATAACTCAATATTCTATGGATGATATTGAATCACTTGGATTATTGAAAATGGATTTCTTGGGCCTTAAAAATCTTACTATGATTGAAAAGACAGTCTCTCTTATAAATCAATCCACTGGGAAGACAATAAATATTGATGAGTTACCGCAAAATGATGTTAAAACCTTTGAATTGATTGGCAGAGGTGATCTTGAAGGTATATTTCAACTTGAATCTTCTGGGATGAAACAGGTTGTAAAAGACTTTAAACCTAATTCTCTTGAGGATATTTCATCTATCTTGGCTCTTTATAGACCTGGACCTCTTGACGCAGGCCTTATCCCTAAATTTATAAATAGAAAAAATGGGAATGAGAAAGTAGATTTTCCTCATCCTTTTATTAAGTCCATCCTTACAGAGACTTATGGAATTATGGTTTACCAAGAACAAATTATGAAAATCGCTCAAGATTTAGCTGGTTATTCTCTTGGTGATGCAGATTTACTTCGAAGGGCAATGGGGAAAAAGAAAGTGTCAGAGATGGTAAAACATAGGAATATATTTGTTAGTGGCTCTATGAAGAAAGGTGTTAATGAAAAATTAGCAAATGATCTTTTTGATCAAATGGTTTTATTTGCAGAATATTGTTTTAATAAAAGCCACTCAACCGCATATGGAGCAGTTACTTATCAAACTGCATTTTTAAAAGCTCATTTTCCTGTTGCTTATATGGCTGCTCTTTTGAGTGTAAATTCTGGATCAACTGACAAGATGCAAAGATATATTTCTAATTGTTATTCGATGGGTATAGAAGTCATATCACCTAGCATTAATTTCTCTGGAACTGATTTTACTATTAAGAATAATCAAATTTTATTTGGTCTTTCGGCGATTAAAAATTTAGGTGAATCTGCAATAAGAAATATAATTGAAAATCGTAATAATTTTGGACGTTTTAAGTCATTATCAGATTTGTGTGATCGTTTACCTTCTAATGTTCTTAACAAAAGAAACATTGAATCACTAATTCATTGTGGTGCATTAGACGAGTTCTCTAATAACAATAATAGAGCTCAATTATTGTCAGATCTTGAACATGTCATTGATTGGGCTACTTCACGAAATCGTGATAGATTGTCTGGCCAAGGGAATTTATTTGATTCTAAAGAAGAATTTTCTGATGTAGCATTTTCTGACTCACAACTTGCTAAGGTTGATGATTATACACTTATTGAGAAGTTAAAATTAGAAAAGCAACTCTTAGGTTTTTATTTATCTGATCATCCACTAAAACATTTAGCTCAGCCAGCAAAGCTTGTTTCTCCGACATGTATCTCACAATTAGAGGAATTAAAAGATAGAACTAAAGTCTCTTTAGTTGGAATGATCCCTGAGTTAAAGCAAATAACTACCAGAAAAGGAGATAGGATGGCCATAGTTCAACTTGAAGATCTTTCTGGAAATTGTGAAGCGGTAGTTTTCCCTAAAACTTATATCAGACTATCAGAATTTCTTTTAACAGATACTAGATTGTTGGTGTGGGGAACAATTGATAAAAAAAGTGACAAAACCCAATTAATAATTGATGATTGCAGAGAAATAGATAACCTTAAATTACTAATTATCAATCTTGAACATTCTCAAGCATCTGATGTAAGAGTTCAAAACACATTAAGAGACTGTTTAGTAAAATTTAAACCAGATAAAGGAAAATGCGGAATTAAAATTCCAGTTTTAGCTGCAGTAAGATACAAAAATAATATTACTTACGTTAAATTTGGGGACCAATTCTGTGTAGGTGATATCAATGGAGCATGCAAACTATTAGAGGATAAATCGTTCAAAATTAATTTGAAATCTTTAGTTTCTTAGATTAACTTTTCTCCTCAAAATTTTGACTTGCAGGTTTAAAGGCGGCTTTAGCTCGCTGTATATTCATTGGAATATTTTCAATTCCGAAGAAAGATCCAGGCGCCTCATCCCAACTAGCAGATAATATTCCAAAACTTAATCCAGCAAGACCTAATAAGAAAAATAAGGCTGAAATTGCAATTGTTGAAGAAGGAGGTATTTCTGCAATATTTCTAGTAACAACTATGTAGCTAATAACAAATACTGACATGCCCATGATTGTCGGTATTCCTGCAGTAAAAAATATTCTTCTTGCCATCCTATCAGCAACATATTTAGGAATACCACTTGATGTGGGCTTTTGGGGAGTATAAATTTTAGATTTTCTATCTATATTTGCAAAAGCTGTTTTATCAGCATTATTTCTTTTCTTTTTATTAAGTAGCTTTTTTTTTGATTGTTTTTTTTTCATATATGGAAATCATCCTCTGATTCCAATTTTCTTCACCAAATCTTGATATTTTTGTAAATTTTTATCTTTAATGTATGATAGTAATCTTTTTCTTTTGCCAATCATTTTTAATAATCCTTGCCTTGATGCGAAATCATGAATATTTCCTTGTAAGTGGTCGCTTAATTTTGTAATTCTTTTAGAGAGCATTGCAACTTGTACTTCAGCTGAGCCTGTATCTGTTGCATGAACTTGATGGGCTTCAATAAGCTTCTGTTTTTCAGCCGTATCTAATGACATAAAATTTATATTTCTTCAATCTATAATACTACGTCATCTGACTATATTACTACTATCTTTTTCTAGATAATTCATTGCTAACTTCAATAAATTTTCAAAAGATAGATTATTTTCTTTTTTAGAAGAAATATCTAATTCTTTAATAATAACTGGTAAAATAGTATTTATTTCTTTTTTCTTATAGTTTAATGATTGAAGAGTTAAAAGAAGGTCATCGATCATTTTATTGATTTCGATATTTTGATTTAGAAATTCATTCGCATGTTTTTTTTCATGCTTGTATATATCATTTTTAAATTTATTTTTTAATTCTAAAAACAATCTTTCTGCCATTTTTTGTCCTATACCAGGAACAGAACAAATTAATTTCTTGTTTTGGCAATTTATTGCATCGATAATTTCTTTAATAGAAAATTTATTTAATATCCCCATACCAATTTGAGATCCAATACCTCTAATTTCTAAAATGTCATTAAAGAAATTTTTTTGATCTTTTGTTGCAAAGCCAAATAACAAATCTGAATCTTCTTTTTTTATGTGTTTAATCCAAAGGACAATCTTTTCACTAGTTATCTGATTTGTTTTTAATTTAAGAAAAAATGGCTCTAAAATCTGAATTTCGTATCCTAATCCTTGACAGTTTATCAAAACAAAAAATTTCTGATTTGTTTGCCATGATTCTACAAGTTTTCCGCTTATCCAACTAATCAATTAACCACCATCCACCTGGCATCCAATTAATGCTCCTGCTGTACCACCAGCAGGTACGGCCCAAAATCTATCCTTTCCTCTAGAAGTGGAAAGAGCTACTCCTGCTCCTAGGAGGCCTCCTATGAAAGAACCTTCGCTACAGTCATTATCATCTATTTTTTCAGCTTTACTTTCGCCACTGCAAGGTATTACCACTTCTACCTCATAACTTTTTACGTAGCCTGGGCTAGATTTTGTTCCAGGAATATATTCCTCTCTATATTCAGTTCTTGTACAAGTTACTGACTTAGGAGTCGAGGCATTTACCTGCAGTAAAGGCATAAAACAAAATAAAAAGGTCAAATAGATAAACTTCACCATTTTTTTATTCTTTTTACTATTCTATGTCTTTTTGATTATTTTGGTAGTAGATATAATAGTTCCTAATAAAACTAATAATGCACCAATTAAAAAATTAATGTTTATAGTTTCATTGAAAAATATAATCCCCCATATTGATCCGAAAAAAACTTGTAAATAGTTAATAGTTGAAGCTTCAGAAGCAGGTAAACGTTTTAATCCTAAAGTTAAAAAAGTCTGCCCTAATTGAGTAAATAAGCCAATGCCAATTATCCAAATTAAATCATTCCAATTTGGAGTTACCCAGTTTATGAAAGTAATTGGCATTAAAATTATTAATGAAACAAGTGGGAAATATTGAATGATTACATAAACATCTTCAGTAAATGCAAGTTTCTTAACTGTGACGTATGCTAATGCAGTGAAAATTGAGCCAAGAAAAGCAATAAAAACCCAAATATTTTCAATTTCAACATTTATGTTAGATAATTGAGTTGAATTTAATATTATTAATATTCCAGTCCATCCAATCATTAAAGCAATAACAATATTTCTAGTTATTTTTTCGTTTATAAACATACCAGCAAAAATTGATATAAAAATAGGATATGTATATTGAATTACTGTAGATATACTAAGAGGCAAATTTCTTATCGCATAAAAAATACAAACTAAAGCTAAAGTTCCTAATAATCCTCTTAATGTTAGTAGAGGTTTATTGTTTCCCCATGGATTTATTTTTTTATGGTTAAGTATTGATCTTGTTATCAATAGACTTATTATTGATCTGAAGAAAACTAATTCATAAATAGGCACCCCATTATCAATTTTTTTTACGCACAAAGTCATTAAACTAAAGAAGAATGAGGCAAATATTAAATTAAACTTTTTTAATGAATTCAATCTATTTTCTATTTTTGAGATATTTATCATTTAATTAAATATATTTATTGTGAAATTAAGTAGATTCTTATTTAATTTTGAACTATAACAAATAAATCATTATTTATTTCTTGATAAAAACCCAATGGTTCATTCTATCCACCCACGAACTATTCAGGAGGTTAAGGAAAAGGCTGATATTGTTGACGTTATTTCTGAACATATTGTCCTTAAAAAAAAAGGGAAGGAATTTGTAGGAATTTGTCCTTTTCATGATGATACAAAGCCCTCTATGACAGTATCACCGAGTAAACAATTTTATTATTGTTTTTCTTGTGGTGCTGGTGGTAACTCTATTAAATTTTTAATGGAATTTACTCGTGCTAACTTTTCTGATGTTGTACTTTCACTTGCGAAAAAAAACAATATTAATGTTTCTAATCTTGAGGGTCCTCAATTAGAAACATATAAGAAGCATTTATCTAAAAAGGAAGAGCTTTATAAAATCTTAAGGGTAGCTAAAAATTGGTTTAAGTCTCAATTAAATAATTCTTTAGGCGTTGAAGCAATGAAATATTTAATATCTAAGAGAAATTTTAATAATACAATTATTGAAAATTTTGAATTAGGTTTTGCTCCAAATTCTTGGAATGATTTGTTTAACTATCTATCCAAGGTAGAAAAATTTCCTACTAATCTTATAGTCGCTTCGGGTCTAGCAATTTCTAAAGATAATTCTGACAAGATTTATGATCGTTTTAGAAATAGATTAATTGTTCCAATTCATGATATTCAGGGACGTGTAGTAGCCTTTGGTGGCAGATCTCTTGATGGTCAGGAACCCAAGTATCTTAATTCTCCTGAATCAGAGGTATTTGAAAAAGGAAAAATGTTGTTTGGTTTTGAAAGAGCCTCTGGCAATATAAGAAAAAGAGATAAAGCTATCATAGTTGAAGGATACTTTGATGTGATTTCACTTCATTCAAAAGGTATTACTAATGCTGTGGCTTCACTAGGAACTGCACTAAATAAGTACCAAATTTCACAACTTTGTAGATTTACAGATAATAAAAATATAATCTTAAATTTTGATTCTGATAATGCTGGGATATTAGCCACTAAAAGAGTAATCAAAGAAGTAGAGAGTCTATCTCTTCATGATCAAATTAACCTTAAGATACTGCAAATTAGTGATTTTAAAGATCCAGATGAATATTTGAACATACATACTTCAGAAGATTATTTTAATTTGGTTGATAATGCGCTCTTTTGGATTGACTGGGAGATAGATCAAATTTTTAAAGATAAAGATTTAACCAAGTCTGAAAATTTTCAAAGTGTTATTTCTTTATTGGTAAAATTGTTGAGTAAATTACCTCAATCATCAACTAGAACTCTTTATTTACAAAAAGTTTCTGAACGATTAAGTAAGGGACAAGCCCGGTTGGCAATACAGTTTGAACAAGATTTAAGAAATCAAGTTAAAGGTTATCGATGGCATGGGAGATCTGCAAAATTTGAAAAACCAAATGAAATTTCCCGACGCGAGAAAAATGAATCGGAAATAATATTTTATTATTTACATTGTCCTGATTTAAGACTTTTTATTCGTGAGGAATTTCTTAAAAGAGAGATTAATGTTTTTAATACTAAATATATTCAAAATATATGGGAAATCATTTCTAAAATTGAACAAAACAATTTAGGTTCCAATTATCTAAATGATTTAAAAAAATCAAATAATCAAATTCTTCAAAAGGATTTTTTTGCTATTAATTTAATTTCACTTCTACCTGATTACTTATCACTTAATAATCCTGAATCATCAAATAAAGTTAATATTTTTGTTAATCCAAATGAGTTGTTTTTAACTTTGCTTAGTAATCCTAAAGACAATTTACTTGGTACTTTATCACTTATTGAGAAGTACAATTCTCTTAAAAGATGTAGACACTTAATCGAATCTTGGAGTTCTCAGAGATTAAAAACTTTAGAAAATTGTATATCTATTTTAATTGATAATTCTTCCGCAGGTTCGTCAAATTCAAATAAAGAAGTAGATGATCTTTTTAAGGATTTAAACTCAGATGCGATCAAATTTCAGGAACTATACTATTCAGAAAGAAAACATATGAATTTCCTAGACAAACAACGTTGCGGCAATTTTATTGCTAATTAATTTTCTTTTTTGATTTATAGGCAGTATTTTTTAAGCAAGTTTTTTACCTTTTTGGGTTTATCTTCAAGAACATAAGCTTCAACTTCTTTTTCATATGTTCCAGAAAAATTAGATGTAGAGAACTCTAATGCCTTTCTCTTGCTTTGATGCAATTTACTTTCTAAATATTTAATATCTCCTACTATTTTATTGTCATTACATTTTTGTATTGCATGACTGGCTTCATGTCTTAAAGCTTTTCTTATTGCAAGTTTTGTTTTGAAGTTATCTTTATTTTGATGTTGCTTTTTATTTTTATAATTTGTTTTTCTTTTTGCATTTTTAGTACATATTACTATTTTATTTTCTTCAAAATTATGTAGTCCTTTTATTTCTCTGTTTAAGAGACATTCAATTTTATTTTCTTCAACGACATAGTTCGCTTTTATTAGTAAATCAAGAATCTCTTTATCTAATTTGCTTAAAAATATTATAAATTCCATTTTTTTTTTTTTTACTTTACTATAGTTGGGATTTGTTCTATATCAGTTGTAGATGAGCGACTTAAGTAATTCTTATTCATCATCCAACTTTGTGGCTTTTTTGTAATAGCCCATGTAATTGCATTATTGTTAAATCTTTTATTTAATAAATCAATAGTTCGCATAAGATTTGTTGACTTTTTTAAGTCTTTCTGAGATTTGTAATTGATAACGGATTGCTGTAAATATTTGCTATTAGTTAAATCCTGTAGTAAAACACCAGCTTTTGAGAATTTATATTCGGGATTATGAATTTCTTTAGATAATTCGACTACTATTTTTAAAATATTATTTGTGTCGTCTGTTGCATTTGTAAGTTTTCTATGAGCACTTCTTTGATAATTTTGACTTGAATATTTACTAGTTCTTGCAAATACTCTAATGTTAGATGATTGCAAATTCTGACTTCTCATTTTTTCAGACGCTTTTATTGCGTGAGTTGCCAGTGCTTGAGTTAAGTCTTCTAATTTTGTGACGGGACTACCGAAACTCCTGCTTACCTGAATTTCTTTTTTTGATTTCATGTTTTTTTCTATAGGCAGACATTTATGACCTTTCAGTTCTAATTGCAGTCTTTTCCCTACGATGCCTAATTTCTTAATAATTTCATTTTCTTCCATATCTCTTAATTCTCTCGCATTTTTAATACCTTTACTTTGTAACCAATTAGAGGTTTGTTTCCCAACTCCCCATATCTTATCTACACGAATTTCTTTCAAATAATTGTTCTCATTTCCGGATCTAGCCAAATCAAATATTCCAGCTGAATAATCAATATTTTTAGCCAATTTATTAGCAATTTTTGCTCTCACTTTATTTTCTCCTATTCCTACTGTTATCGTAATCCCTAGATTCTGATATATTAATGATCTTATGCTTCTTGCCCAAGGATATAGATTTTTATCATTAGGTCTAGAAATAGAAACAAATGCTTCGTCAATAGAATAAATTTCTATCTGTTCACAGTAGTTTTTTAGTAAATTCATTAGTCTTCTGCTCATATCACCGTAAAGCGAGTAGTTTGAGCTTAAGACTGCTACATCTAATTTATTTAATCTTTCTTTGACCTTAAAATACGGAGTTCCCATTTTAATTTTTAAAGCTCGCGCTTCAGGACTTCTCGCAATGATACATCCGTCATTATTAGATAAAATTACTACTGGTTTATTTCTCAAATGAGGATTAATATTTTGTTCACATGACGCGTAAAAATTATTAGCATCTATAAGAGCTATCGCATCAATACTTGAAATTCTCATAAATAGCTATGTATTGAATAAATAACAACCCCCCATATCTGTACATCAATATGGTTTTTAAATCTAAAATCAGGATAATTATGATTTTCTGCTTTTAAATATAATTCATTATCTTTTATAGATAATCTTTTTATTGTAAATTCCCCGTCTATCATTGCAATGATAATATTACCTGGCCTGGCTGTTAAACTCTTGTCTACTATTATTAAATCTTTATCTTTAATTCCTGCATTTATCATTGAGTCACCTTTAACTCTAAGGAAAAAAGTGCTAAACGGATTTGATATTAAATGTTCGTTTAAATCAATATTTTCTTCTGTATAGTCATCTGCAGGAGAAGGAAATCCTGCAGATACCGAATCAGTTAATAAGGGGATTTTAAAATTTTTAGTAGTTGAATCAAAAGAATCCAAGATTTAAATTAATAGTATATATGTACTATACAGTAAAACTCAAAAAATAGTTAGTTGCTAAACTTTTATAGATTAATTTTAGGTTGAATCTAATCTTTTTAAGAGCGATGGTAAGGGGAGTTATTAGATATAGAAATAGCTCTATAAATTTGCTCGATTAGGATTAATCTAGCCAATTCATGGGGAAAAGTTAAAGAAGATAGGCTTAGTACAAGATCTGATTTTTCTTTTATATCTAAACTAACTCCATCAGTATCACCGATTAAGAAATTAATTTTTTTATTTTTAAAATTTAAGAGTAAGGAACATAGTTCAACTGAATTAAACTGTTTCCCTTCTTCACTTAAGCAGATAATAATATTGTTATTGGATCTAAGATTATTTAAATTAAAAGTCTTTAACTCATTAATGATAAGTTCAGGCATTCTTTTTTTGTATTGATTAATTCCATCTCTAATCCAAAGTTTCTTTATTTTGCCGATAGCATAAATTTCTAATCTATTACTCTGAAGCATAATTAAATATTAAAACTAATTATTCATCAAGAAGATAATTAAATTCATCATATAGTTCCTCTTCGTTTGTTAATTTCTTGGAAAAATTATCTTTTTTAGAATACATATTAATTTGATTAATCTCACTTTTTCTTAGGGAATTATTAACGTTAGAGGTATCTTCTAATGATTCTGAATTATCAATTAACGAATAAAAAATTTTATTGGGATCTTCTGAATCAAGTGGATTGGTGGTGAAATTATCATTATTAGTTAAATTTGTGTAATTATTTATATTTTTACTTTCGTTATTTAAATTTGTCTTTTTTTTAAATTTATTGAGTTTATCTAAATTTTTTTTTGATAAGCTCATGATATAAAGTATTAAATAAATTCATATTTAATTTAAACATATTATTTATCTTTTAGATGAATTCTAAAAACTATCATCAAAAAAAAAGATTTGGACAACACTGGTTGGTAAATAAAAAAATATTAGAAAAAATTAAAGAAATTGCTGTTCTTAATGAAAATGACTTTATTTTAGAAATTGGTCCTGGTAAAGGAGCTTTAACATCTAAGTTATTAGATTCAGAAATTAAAAAATTACATGCAATTGAATTAGATAAAGATTTAATAAATTTATTAAATGATAAATTCAATAATAATGATAAGTTTTCACTGCAGCAGGGAGATATTCTTTCTGTAAATTTAGATTCGATCAATAAGAAGATTACAAAAGTGATTGCAAATATTCCTTACAATATAACTGGCCCAATATTGGATATTTTTATAGGACGATTGGGCATTATAAGAAATTATAATTACGAAAAAATAATATTTTTAATGCAGAAAGACGTTGTAGATAGGATCTTGTCGAAAGAAGGTAGCCCTAATGCTGGTGCGCTTAGTATAAGAATGCAACTTTTATCAAAAATAAAAAGAATATGTAATGTGCCCCCTTCATCATTTAGTCCGCCTCCAAAAGTTTTTTCTTCTTTAGTAGTTTTTGAACCAATTAAAAATGATTTAAGATTAGATGTTAGTTTAGAAAAATATATTGATAAACTTCTTAGAATTTCATTTAATTCAAGAAGAAAAATGCTGAGAAATACTCTTAATTCAATACTTTCAAATGATGAGATAAATGAATTATCTGAATCTTCAAAAGTTTGTTTTAATTTAAGACCACAAGATATTTCAGTTGACCAATGGATTAAGCTTGCAGAGAATTGTATTAAAATTAAAAAATAAAATTTAAGTATATGCAAGATATAGCTAAAACGAAAATCAATATAAAATCTCCAGCCAAAATAAATTTGCACCTTGAAGTTATTGGTAAAAGAGAGGATGGATTTCATGAGTTAGCAATGATTATGCAAAATATCGATCTTTCTGACTATTTAGAATTTGAAATTAATAATGAAGGTTTAGTTAAACTTGAGTCTGATAGTAATGATTTAAGCTTATCTGATGATAATTTAATTGTTAAATCGGCAAATCTATTAAGGAAAAAATCAAATATAGATTACGGTGCGAATATATTTTTAAGAAAAAATATTCCAATTGGCGCAGGATTGGCTGGAGGATCCAGTAATGCAGCAGCAACATTAATTGGTCTTAATAAGTTATGGGATTTGAACTTAGATCAAGAAACATTATGTTCATTAGCATCAACTTTAGGATCTGATATTCCCTTTTTTATAAATGGTGGTATTCAATTATGTTTTGGAAGAGGAGAAATTTTGGAGAAATTAGATTCAAACTTTGAATATGGAGTAATTCTTTTAAAAAATCCAAATGTATCAGTATCTACAGCTGAAACATATAAAAAATATAGTAATAGATATTGTGATGAATATCTTACTGATAGAGAAATGATTGAGAACTTAAGAAAAAATTTAAGAGATAATGGTTTAAATAATTTAAATTTTGATAATCAACATTTATTTATTAAAAATGATTTGCAGTTGGTTGTTGAAAATGAAAATGATTCTGTAAAGCAGGCATTATATTTACTTTCTAAATTAGAAAATTGTCTTTCATTTTCAATGAGTGGATCAGGCCCTACATGCTTTGCACTCTTTAAAGATATAGAGACTGCTAAAAAAGAATTAACTGCAAACTCTAAATTATTTAAAGATAAAGGCTATGATTCATGGGTTTGCACTTTCCTTGAAAAGGGAATAACATTCATTTAAATTTTTTATATAAAAATCTATTGTGGCTGATAAAAGTAATGAGAATTTTGAAAAAAATATTCCCGAAAAAGGACCTTTAAATTTTATTGTTGGATCATTAACAAGTTTTTTATTATTTATATTTTTTTATTTTTTAAGTAATAAAATTGCAATTTATTTTTCAGTACATAAACCGTCAAATTCTTCTGAAATAGTCCAAAATATTTCCTCTAGTATTAATACCTTAATTATTGGATTATCTTTTTTGCTAACTTTCTCTTTTGCTTTTATAGGTATAGGACTATTTATTGTATTTATTCGCAGTTTTATTGTGAAGAAAAGTTGAATTGCCAATATTATTAAGAAAACACTTTTTTTGAATGTCTTTACATGACTTAGGCCTATTAGTCCTTTTGCTGTCCCCTGGAATGATTTTATCAATATTACTACTCATAACCTTCGCTGAAGGAGGTTGAATTATTCAAAGTGGTAGGATTATATATGTGATTAATTAGGTAATTAATTGTGGCTGGAACATTATTATTTAATGCTTTGAAAGAGGCAATTGATGAAGAAATGGCAAATGATGTAAATGTTTGCGTAATGGGGGAAGATGTTGGTCAATATGGAGGATCTTATAAGGTAACTAAGGATTTATATGAAAAATATGGAGAGTTAAGAGTCTTAGATACTCCAATTGCAGAGAATAGTTTTACGGGTATGGCTGTGGGTGCAGCAATGACTGGCTTAAGACCAATAGTAGAAGGAATGAATATGGGTTTTTTGCTTTTAGCTTTTAATCAGATATCAAACAATATGGGTATGCTTAGATATACAAGTGGCGGAAATTATAAAATACCAGCAGTAGTTCGAGGTCCTGGAGGTGTGGGTCGTCAACTTGGTGCTGAGCATAGTCAAAGACTTGAAGCATATTTTCATGCAGTTCCTGGCATAAAGATTGTTGCATGCAGTACACCTACAAATGCTAAAGGTTTAATGAAAGCAGCTATAAGAGATGATAATCCGGTTCTATTTTTCGAACATGTTCTTCTATACAATTTGTCTGAAGAATTACCTGAGGGTGATTATACTTGCGCTTTAGATCAGGCTGACGTCGTAAAAGAAGGGAAAGATATTACTTTATTGACTTATTCAAGAATGAGACATCACTCACTTAAAGCTGTTGAAGAATTAGAAAAAAAAGGAATAGATGTTGAGTTAATAGATTTAATAAGTTTAAAACCATTTGATATGGAAACCATCTCAAAATCAATAAGAAAAACAAATAAAGTAATTATTGTTGAAGAATGTATGAAGACTGGAGGTATTGGTGCAGAATTAATTGCCTTGATAACAGAAGAATGTTTTGATGATCTTGATGCCCGACCAATTAGATTATCTAGTCAAGATATTCCGACTCCGTATAATGGAAATCTTGAGAATTTGACAATAATCCAACCACATCAAATAGTTGAAAAAGTTGAAGATTTAATTAGTGGGAGTATATAAGCAATGAAAAGAAGGCAAGGCTGGCTTTTTTTTATTATATTTCTACTTACTTTATCTGTTTATCTATTAATAAATTATCCCTTACAGTTGGGATTGGATTTACAGGGGGGGTCTCAACTTACACTACAAATTATTAAAGAGGAAGGTAAGGTAACGAGGGATGAACTTGAAGCAGTTAATTCGGTTATAGATAAGCGCGTTAACAATTTAGGAGTTTCTGAGTCTAATTTGCAAACCCTCGGAGGAGATCAATTGATTTTAGAATTACCAGGTGAACAAAACCCATTAGTTGCTTCAAGGGTATTAGGTAAGACTGCTTTATTAGAATTTAGAACCCAAAAAAAAGGAACATCTACAGATTTAAAAACCCTGCAACTACAGAGATTGAGTATTAAAGAATTAATAGGACAATATTCCTTTGCAGAAAAAAGTCAAAATGATGATAATTTCTTAAATATTATTCAAGATGATCTAAAAGAGATAGAGCAAGAATTGAACTACTCATCTACTAGTGATGATTTATATGAGAATTTAATTGAAATCAAAAAATATGTTGATAAAGAAATTACAAATTTATTTATTAAAACAGATTTATCAGGCAAGGATCTTATTAATGCAGGAAGGAGGCAAGAACAAACAAATAGTAATTGGGAAGTTTTACTAACTTTTAGTAATTCAGGAGGTGAAAAGTTTGCAGAAATCACAAAGTCAATTGCTGGCACTAATCAACTATTGGCTATCATTCTTGATGGTGAATCAATAAGTGAGGCCAGTGTAGGTAATCAGTTTGCTAGTACTGGGATTACAGGTGGATCTGCAACAATAAGTGGTAATTTTAGTGCTGAAAATGCAAGAGAATTAGAAGTTCAACTTAAAGGGGGCTCATTGCCATTGCCAATTGAAATAGTAGAAACTAACACAATAGGGGCACTGTTGGGATCTAAAAATATTTTAAAAAGTCTTTATGCAGCTATTAGTGGGTTAATTTTTGTTGGTATTTTTATGATTTTTAATTATAGAATTCTTGGTTTTGTTTCAGTTCTTTCACTAGTACTTTATGGTTTCTTTAACTTAGCCATATATTCTCTAATTCCTGTAACTTTAACTTTACCTGGAATATCTGGTCTAATATTAAGTATTGGTATGGCCGTTGATGCAAATATCCTAATATTTGAGAGAATTAGAGAAGAATTATATGATGGTAATACTCTTACAAGATCTATTGATATCGGTTTTCAAAAAGCTAATTCATCCATTGTTGATGGCCACATTACAACTCTTCTAAGTTGTTTTGTATTGTTTTTATTAGGTACAAATTTTGTTAAAGGTTTTGCAGCAACATTAGGAATTGGAGTCTTAATAAGCTTGTTTACATCATTAAATTGTTCCAAAACTATTTTGCGATTTTTTACAACATATCAATCTTTAAGACAAAAAAATCTCTATCTACCTAATAATAATTTTTCTAGTTAAATTTTTTATTTATAATTTTCCTATGCAATACAACATCGAACTAATAAAAAATAAAAGAAAGATAGTTAGTTTTTCAACTCTTCTTATTTTGTTGAGTCTTTTGGGAATTTTATATTCTACTTTTAATACTTCTTACAAGAAACCTATAAATCTAGGAATGGATTTTGTTGGGGGAAATGAATTAAGAATAGAGAGAGTTTGTAAAGAGGAATGTTCTTATTTTACTCCTGATTCGGTTTTAGAAAATTTAAGAGAGAACTCTAAAAATAAAAATGTTATAAATAATATTAAATTACAATTTCAAAATAATAATAAATTAATTTCTCTTAGAACACCTTATTTGAGTATCGAAGAATCAAATAGTCTTATTACTAATCTTGAGAATATAATTGGGCCTCTAAATTATGAGAGTAAAGATTCAAGACTAATAGGCCCAAAGCTTGGGAAAAGATTACTTATTAATTGTGTATCATCATTGTTAGTTTCTTTATTTGCAATTTCTTTATATATAACAATTAGATTTGATAAAAAATATGCATTATTTGCGCTATTGGCTTTATTCCATGATTTATTAATTGTTTTTGGTATATTTTCCTGGCTGGGTATAATATTATCTGTTGAAGTTAATAGTTTATTTGCCGTTTCCC
Organism: uncultured Prochlorococcus sp.; assembly: GCA_902596585.1. Classification (GTDB taxonomy): domain Bacteria; phylum Cyanobacteriota; class Cyanobacteriia; order PCC-6307; family Cyanobiaceae; genus Prochlorococcus_A. The sequence goes on along the minus strand of CACJUL010000007.1, from coordinate 11,341 downwards.
TTTTAACTATTGCAGGTTATTCTGTAAACGATACAGTTGTTATATTTGATAGAATTCGTGAAAATTTAAAATTAAAGAAAGAAAGCTATAACGAAACTATTCAATTATCTGTTAATGAATCATTTAGGAGAACAACGTTTACCAGTATTACAACCCTTATACCTTTATTAAGCATAATTATATTTGGTTCATACTCACTATTTTGGTTTTCTTTGTCCTTATCAATAGGAATTATAGTTGGTAGTTATTCAAGTATTTTATTGGCTCCATCTTTGTTGCTTAAAGACTGATTTAAGCTTCTAGTTTTATGAAATTGAATTACTATTTAATCCTTTTATTTTCTTTGGTTTTAATTGATCTTTCTACCGAATTACGAATTTTATTTGATCACTTTACTTTTAATTCACTATATTTTGCCATCAGCGAACATCCTTTAGCTTTCTTTATACTTTTTTCTTATCCATATTTATATAAGAAATTAATTAAGTAGTTTTAATTATCATTTATTGATTCTTTAATTAAAACCTGTATTACAACTGCTAAAGGAAGAGATAAAATTAATCCTAATGGACCAAAAATAAAGGTGAATCCAAATTGTGATATTAAGGTCAATCCAGGCAGTAAGTTTGCTTTTTTCTTCATTATTGATGGCATTATTATATAACTTTCAATATTTTGAATGATTACATAAGCTCCTAAAACGGCCATTGGTTTCCAAAAATTATCTAGTAGTGCAATTGATATTGGAAATATACCACTAATTACTGGACCTATATTTGGAATTATATTTAGGACCATTGCTATTAATGCATTCGAAACAACATATTTAACATTTAATATCGACAAAACTATTAATGATAATAAACCTACTGATAATGAGCTTATTACCATAGAAAAGGTCCAATTTGATAATGCAATATTGCATTTATCAAGAATATTTCTAAATTTATTACGATAATTTTTAGGTATTAATAAAAGTATATTTTCTTTATATTGTTTGGGTTCTAAGGAAATCATCAAACTTACCACTAATACGAATATTAGTCTTAAAAGACCTGAACCCAGATTCCCCGCTATATTAATTAAGTTTATAAAACTCTCTTGAATAGCCTTAGCAATAGTTGCAGCATCTGGAATAGTAACCACATTATCTAAGAGATTAAAAATTTCAATAACATTTTCAGATTCTTCACCATAAAAAAGGTTATTTAATTTATTTAGATTTGTATTAATTAAAATGTTTATTTTTGATAAACCATTTGGAATATCTACGAGTATTTCATTGAATTCCTTTACGAACGGAGGCAATACAAGAATAAAAATTGTAAATACTATTACTGATATAACAATTAAAACAATAAACAAAGAAAGGGTGCGGGGAATTTTCAAACCCTTTTGTATTTGATTACACAAATTACAAACGATATTTGAAATTACCAAGGAGCAAATAATTAAAAGTAGGAAATCTCTTAAAGTCCATATTATTAATGATGTGATTAATATTACTACTAATTTAAAATATGATGAACTACTCAATTTAGATAATATTCTACTTCTTTTCAGAATATCCTAATCCATTTGATTTGGCATAACTATTTGCAAATCTCATAAATCTATCAAAGTCTTGGGTATTCTTCCATATATAAACTGCTTCTAAAAAAATAGGTTCTCCATCGACAAACTTAACTTTTACTTCTCTCGTTAATATTTCCCCTTCATTATCTATCATACGCATTCCTGAGATTTCACCCTCTGCAATTGAAGATAATGCCTGAGGTTTCTCGAACAAAAATAAAGCTTGTCCAGTTGTACCATCTTTACTCCTTGTCAATCTTATTTCAGGAACAACTGGTTCATCAGTTCCTTCATAAAACTGTATTCTTGCTATTTTATTTTCTGTCATAATAGTCAGATCAAACTTCTATTTTAGGAAATATTTTTCACATTCGTTTGTAATTATTCTATAAAACATTATTTATTAACTCTAGGATGCTTTCATCATATTTTTTGTCTGTCAAATCTAAAAATTGTATATTTGTTTTACCAACCTTTTCATATTCATAACATTTATCGTAATAATCTAGAACTGATCTGCAAACTAAGTCCCATTTCTCATTATTAATAGATTCAAGTGCTATTTTTGTTCTTTGCGGTCCTAATCTTTTTTTTATCCTTAATACAGATTCTTTGAGTTCCTCTTTCTTAAAAAAACTATATGTATTTATTAACTCATCTAACCTGTTAGATTCGCTCCTTAAAATCTCTATTCTCCTAGAACATTTCATTTGATTAAAGAAATCTAGAGGTATTCTGCATTTTCCTATATTTGCACTCTCAGCCTCTACAAAAATATTATTAGATAATTCAAAAGTATTTATTTTTTCTGCAATTTTACTTTCAAATAGTTCATTTGAAGGTTGTTCTTTCATTCCTAAACCTCCAAAAGTACTTCCTCTATGACAAGCAAATCCTTCAAGATCAATAGTTTGATATTTATTATTCTCTAATAATGATAATAATCTTGTCTTTCCTGTCCCTGTTTTTCCGCCAATAACTATTATATTCAACTTTTTTGAGAAACTATCTAATACCCATCTTCTATATGTTTTATATCCTCCATTAAGAGTAACGGGATTTAATTTAAATTTTTCTAATAACCATGCAATACTTTGTGAACGCATACCTCCTCTTGAACAATATATTCTTATAAAAAGTTCTTTATAATTTGTTTCAGAAGTATTTTTATATGAGTCAATATTTATGAATAAATTATCAAGAAGTAATTCCATTTTTTTTTCAAAAAATTTTAATCCCTCTATTACAGCTTTTTTTCTTCCATCTCTTTTATAAAACGTGCCAATTATTGATCTCTCGTCATCATCAAATAGTGGAATGTTAATAGAATTAGGCATGTGTCCTTTATAATATTCACTCGGGCTCCTAACATCTATAAGTAGTCCTTTAAAACTTCTAAATTTCTCTAGATCTTTTCTTCTGAAATACATGGATAGTTTTTTATTTTATAGATTGATTTTTTAAAATGAATAACAAAGAACAAGATAACTATAGTAATGCTACATTAAACCTGATAAAAAAATTTGTAGATTCGAATCAAAGAAAAAGATTAAATTCATTAACTCAAATAGAATCTGAAGTCGAAAATATTTTTAAACTTGGTCCTTCAATGTTCGAAATCTTTGATAATGAAGGAGATGACTGGGCTGCTGGTTGGATATTGCAAGTTTTAAAAAAATTAAAACCTGAATTTTTTGAAAACTCTAAATTCAATAATTGGTTTAACACATATTCAGATAATGATATTAACTATGGAGATTTGCAATTGATGCTGTTAGAGCAGAAATTTGAAGAGGCAGATAGATTAACAAGTTGCTACCTGCGAAAATTAGCTGGAAAATTGGCTGAAAAAAGAGGATATGTTTTCTACAGTGAAGTTAAGAATATGTCAGACAAAGATCTACAAACAATAGATAGATTATGGACTATCTATTCTACTGGTAGATTCGGATTTTCAATTCAAGCAAAAATATTAAAATCAGTTGGCAAAAAGTATGAATTAATGTGGCCGAAAATAGGTTGGAAAAAAGATGGCTTATGGACTAGATACCCCGGATCTTTTTGCTGGTCATTGGATGCTCCTGATGGACATATGCCTTTAATAAATCAGCTGAGAGGGGTAAGACTTATTGACTCAATCTTACGACATCCTGCAATTGCAGAGAGACATAATAATATTCTTTAAATTGTGCTATTTCATAAGTTAAAATTAAAATAGTATCAAAATATTATTATGTCCTTATTTCGGGGCAAAAATATTTTAAAAAAATTTTTTAGAAGACCAAAGATTAACTGGTCAAACTACGAATTCGAATCATCATTACAGTTAAATGAATTTGTTGAATTATTATTAGAACCTATTGATAATTCTCAATCAAGCTACCTTATCAAACTTGGTTTACATGAAGCATTAGTTAATGCAGTAAAACATGGAAATAAATTAGATCCTAATAAATATATTAGAGTAAGAAAAATAGTTACTCCTAATTGGTGTGTTTGGCAAATTCAAGATCAAGGTAATGGTTTAGAGATTAAAAAAAGAAACTACAAATTACCAAAAAAAATAAATAGTATAAATGGCCGTGGCCTATACATTATTAATGAATGTTTTGATGACATCCGATGGAGTAGTAAGGGTAATAGGCTTCAATTGGCTTTAAAAAGGTGATTTTTACTAGGGCATGGCTGATCTTTGTTAATTTCTTTTAACCATTTAATACTTTCTTCTATATATTCAATAGTTTCCTTCTCATTACTAGAAATAATTAAATGGCACAATCCAGCAGAAATTAATTCCGCCGATCGTTTATATTTATTTCCTTTATCTTTATGCCATTTAGAGTCATCAATCTTTAATTTGTCATTAAGACTTTGAACGAGCTGAATAGTATCTTTATCCCAATAGGTCATAGGAGTTTTTTTTTACTTTACAGCAGACCATACTTTGGTCATAAAAAAGGAATTTGATTTTACATCTTTAAACCCTACATCTTCAATTTTAGAATTTATATCCTCTTTTATGTAATCAGAATAAAAAGGCTCATGAAAAGATTTATAGAAGCTCTCCATTACGGATGTAAAGTCAGGTGAATCACTTATTTGAATTGAATCAGCTAACACTAATATTCCTCCAGGTTCAAGAACTCTAAAAAATTCATTTAATACTTTAGCTCTAATTGTTCTAGGTAATTCATGAAATAGGTAAACACAAGAAATGCATTGAAAACAATCATTTTCAAAAGGTAATTCCTCAGCGTTACCTTTTATCAACTGAATTAAATCTCCATCTAAATCTGAAATATATCTACTTGCCTCTTTTAAGTATGAATCAGATAAATCAACCCCTGTAATTTTTTCTTTAGGAAATGCTGCTCTTAATTGTTTTAATGTTCTTCCTGATCCTGTAGCCACATCAAGTATTTTTATAGAACTTTTTTTTCTATCTCTAAAATTTTCAAGTCCTTCTTTTATTGGCTTAATTATTCTTCTCCTCATTGAGTCAGCACTCCCATTGAAAAGTATCTCTACTTGTAGGTCATAAATACTAGCTGAAAAATCTGATAAATAACCATCTGTTTGATGATGAAAATTTCTCAAGTAATATTGAGGATAATTATCTTTATCAATTGTTTTTGGAAGATCATCAAAGTTTTGTTTTCTGCGTCTATCCCATGTATTGGGCATATCTAACCAAATTTTAGGATATTGTGTTAGATATCTAAGCCATGGTTCGTCAAACAATAATTTTTTTGGATATATATTATTTTCTGCATCATTCCAATCTTCTTCTCTTAAGAAATCCATTGAATTTTGGATTTGCATTAGAAGTTCTCTATCTATATTAAAATTTTCAAGCTTTGAATCGGGAAGAATAAAGTTCATTAATCTTGAACTAATCTGCTTGTGAGCGAAACCTGCAATACTTTTACTTTGTTGTAGCGTTTTATATGCAATTTTTGAAATAGATTCCCTAGCCATTTTTTGATTAATATATATATATTCCAACAAAAAAAAAATCAATTTGAGAATATTTTGTGATATTTCTCAAATTGATTAATTTAAACTATGGATTTCTTTTATTTATGCATCGTAATACATGAAGAATTCATGTGGATGAGGCCTTTGTCTTAGTTGTTGTACCTCTTCGTATTTTATATCGATAAAGTTATCAATAAAATCTTCAGTAAATACTCCACCAGCTAATAGATAATCCTTATCTGCTTTTAGCGCATTAAGTGAGTCATTAAGAGATGAAGGTACTGTATCTATTTTTGCAAGTTCATCAGCTGGAAGTTCAAATAAATCTACATCTACTCCATCACCAGGATCAATTTGATTTTTAATTCCATCAATACCAGCAAGCATCATTACAGAGAATGCTAAGTAAGGATTAGCAAGTGCGTCACCTGATCTGAATTCTAATCTTTTAGCTTTGGGGCTTGGTCCTGTTAAAGGTATTCTTACCGCAGCTGATCTATTACCCTCAGAATAAACTAGATTTACAGGTGCTTCGAAACCTGGAACCAATCGTTTATAGCTATTTGTGGTTGGGTTAGTAAATGCTAAGAATGATGGTGCATGTTTAAGTATGCCTCCGATGTACCATCTTGCTGTTTGAGATAAATTTGCATATGATCCTTCACCAAAGAATAGTGGCTGTCCACTCTTCCATAAACTTTGGTGAACATGCATTCCTGTTCCGTTGTCGTTAAAAACAGGTTTGGGCATAAATGTTGCTGTTTTTCCATATTTTTTTGCAACATTTCTGACAACGTATTTATAAGTCATAACGTTATCAGCAGCATTTATTAACGAATCAAATTTCATTCCAAGCTCGTGTTGGCCGGCACCAGCAACTTCATGGTGATGTTTTTCAGTGGGGATACCTAATTCACCCATAAGAAGAAGCATCTCAGATCTTATATCTTGCGCAGTATCATTTGGAGCTACTGGAAAATATCCTTCTTTATATTGTATTTTGTATCCTAGGTTTCCCCCTTCTTCAATTCTCCCTGTATTCCATGGAGCTTCAATTGTATCTACACTATAAAAACAACCTCCTTCTTTAGAGTCATATCTGACATCATCAAATAAAAAGAATTCTGGTTCTGGTCCAAAAAATGCAGTATCTGCTATACCAGTCGAGTCTAGATATTTTAATGCCTTTTGAGCTAAAGCTCTTGGACACCTATCATAAGGTTCCCCGCTTCTTGGCTCTTGAATAGAGCAAATCATACTTAAAGTTTTATGTTTATAAAAAGGATCTATCCAAGCTGTACTTGCGTCGGGCACCATTGACATATCAGACGCGTTTATAGCTTTCCAACCTCTTATTGATGAGCCATCAAATGCCAAACCTTCTGTAAAAGAATCCTCCTCTATCATGTCTGATGTAAGAGTTAAATGTTGCCATTTGCCATGGATATCTGTGAATTTCAAATCAATGAGTTCAATTCCTTCGTCTTTAATTTGACTTAAAACATCTTGAGGAGACTTAGACATAACTTTTGTAATACCTTATATGAAATTAATAACTTGATGACTCTTATTATGTATCAATCGTAACTTTTTTGAAGACTAGATGACTTCTTTCAGTGTTTCAAGTTATAAGTTTAATATTTTTCACTTAAATATTTAAATTGAATTAATTTCTTTAAATAAATATCGCTTATGTGGAGATGTTAGTCTAATTTAAGAGTAATTGAATGTAATGCTTTGACAGAAGCAAAACTTATTTCGGCTTTAAATGAAGAGAATTTATCTCATTTCTCAAAGACTTATGTTCCATCTAGACTTTTACTAGGTCCTGGCCCATCAAATGCTCATCCCGAAGTATTAAAAGCACTATCGCTTAATCCAATTGGTCATTTAGATGAAGCATATATTTCATTAATGTCTGATGTACAAGAACTCCTCAGATATACATGGCAGTGCAACAATCGTCTTACACTCCCTATGAGTGGTACAGGTAGTGCAGCGATGGAAGCCTCAATAGCAAATTTTATTGAAGAGGGAGAAAAGATTCTTATCGCTAAAAAAGGATATTTTGGAGACAGATTAATTGATATGGCAACTAGATATAAAGCACAAGTTTCGGTTATGGAAAAACCTTGGGGTGAGGCTTTTTCTTATGATGAAATTAAATATGAAATAGAGACTAAAAAACCAGCCATATTCGCTATTGTTCATGCTGAAACATCCAGCGGAGTTTTACAACCTCTTGATGGTATAGGTGATATATGTAGAAAGAATAACTGCTTGTTTTTAGTTGATGCAGTTACATCTCTTGGTGCTTTAGAATTATTAATTGATGAATGGAAAATTGATTTAGCCTATAGTTGTAGCCAAAAGGGTTTAAGTTGTCCGCCAGGATTAAGTCCTTTTACTATGAATAAAAGAGCGGAAGAAAAGTTAAGTATAAGAAAAACGAAAGTTCCTAACTGGTATTTAGATTTATCTCTTTTAAATAAATATTGGGGTTCCGATCGTGTTTACCATCATACAGCTCCAGTAAATATGAATTTTGCTATTCGTGAAGGTTTACGATTAATTGCTAATGAGGGTTTAGAGAATGTTTGGAAAAGACATAACACTAATGCAAGTAAGCTGTGGAATGGTTTAGAAAGTCTGGGAATGGAATTACATGTATCTGAGGATTATAGATTGCCAACCTTAACCACAGTAAAAATACCTCCAGCGGTTGATGGAGATGGATTTAGAAATCACCTCTTAGGAAAATTTGGAATAGAAATAGGAAATGGGCTTGGAGAATTATCAGGTAAGGTCTGGCGGGTAGGACTAATGGGATTTAATTCAAGTGAGGAGAACGTTGACAGATTATTAAACCTTTTTGATACTGAATTAAAGAAATTTTCTATTTTTGAGTCCTCAACTTTTTAAACCAAATTTGTAAAATTTGACGGCATTCATCTTCTAGGATGCCACCAATTATTTCCATTTTGTGATGAGCACTTTCATGTTTTGATAGATCTATTGAACCACCCAATCCACCTCTTTTTTTATCGTAGGCACCAAAAATAACTTTACCCATCCGTGCTTGAATAAGCGCAGAGGAACACATAGTACAAGGCTCTAAATTTGTGATAATTGTACATTCATTAAATCTCCAATCATTTTTTATTAGTGACGCCTGCTTAAGTGCCATTATCTCAGCATGACCCAAAGGGTCATTATTATTATTTCTTTTGTTAACCCCTCTTCCAATACATCTTCCTCTCTCATCTAAAATAATTGAACAGATTGGTAATTCAACTTTCCCAATTTCTTCTGATCTTCTTAATATCAAGCTCATCCACATAATGTATTTTGATTTATTTGTTGCTTTTTTTTGATCATTATTACTATTTCCATTTTCAAAAATATCCCTCATTTATCAATATTGAGAATAGACTTATTAATAGATATCTTATCTGATGACTGAAGATTTAATTAATAATAAAGATATATATTTCCCTTCTTATTTAGGGAGTAATGACAAATTGATTACTCTTTTGAACAGAGCAAGTCAAACACTTTGTGACTGGTTTTCAAACTCTAATAAAAATGGGCCTTTACCATTTGATGAGAATTTCAAGTGCATTATGCCTGAGAAGGATGGTAACTCTGCAGAAGATTTGTTTTCTGAGATTGAATCTCTTTTAAATAATTCATTTAACCCCGTTCATCCTGGCTCACTAGCTCATCTTGATCCTCCTCCTTTAGTTTTCTCTATCTTAGGAGATTTAATTGCTGCTGGTTTAAATAATAATCTTCTTGCATACGAGTTATCACCTAGTGTTACTTTGCTTGAGGAATCATTATGCAAATGGTTTGCAATGAAATTAGGGTTTAAGGACTCATCTGGAGGGATAGCAGCTAGCGGAGGTACTTTAAGTAATCTGAATGCACTAATAGCTGCTAGAAATAACGCTGGATTAGGTTCAAATCCTAATTCTGTTTTGCTTGTTAGTGAAGATGCCCATTCTTCTTTTATTAAATGTATAAGAATTATGGGACTTAATGATACAAATCTTGTCAAGATTAAAACTGATAATCAAGGTCGTATGGATATAAACAATCTCAGAAAATCATTAGATAAATGTCTAACAGAAAATAAAAAAATTTTTGCTATCGTCGCCACTCTTGGAACAACTGTAAGAGGAGCAATTGACCCTATTAAAGAAATAAGTGATATATGTAAAAAAAGAAAAATATGGTTACACATCGACGGCTCAATTGGAGGAATTTTTGCCGTTACTTCGATACCAATAGAAGGTTTAAATAATATTTGTCAGGCCAACTCAATTACAATAAATCCCCAAAAAATAATTGGCATAACAAAAACTTCATCTTTGTTATTGGTTTCAGATATAAATGCATTAAAAAATGCCTTTTCTACTGGATTGCCATACATATCATCTATAGAAGATACTACAAACAGAGGAGAATTAGGCATACAAGGTTCTAGACCTGCAGAGGTTATAAAACTATGGCTTGGGTTACGTTTTTTAGGACTGGATGGAATTGAAGATATTTTAAAATCATCAATTAAAAGAAAAGAATTTTTTATAGAAAATATTAGTAAAAATAAATTTGAAATTTATTCAGGCCCTTTACATATTGTTTCATTTCTTCCAAAGGGACTTACAACAAAAGATTCAGATTTCTGGACTCAAGCTAAAGTTAATGAACTAATGAAAAATAATTTTATGCTTTCTAGACCAAAGTTTAAAGGTAAATATTATTTACGAGTCGTCATGGGTAACTACAATACAAAATATTCTCATATTGAAGAACTTTTGAGATTTTTAGAAACTTATCAATGAATATCGGTAGATCAAAAATTATTGCAATAATAACAGGGTTTATATCTATTGCCATTTGTATTACTTATTTAGTTTTAATAACTATTTTTGATTTCAGAACTTACTTAAATGATCAATTATCAAATATTACATAGAAAATGGAGGCAAGCTTTTATTAGATTTAAAATACTTCTTTATTTCAATTTTTGATATTGCTTCTTTTACAAAGTTATTTAAAGTGTCCTGTCTTTTACTTATTTTATATATCTTATCTACAACTTCTTGAATTCCTCCATCTCCCCAATTTTGCCCATTCTTAAAATATTCAACCAAACTTAATCCTACTATTCTTATTAACCAGCCTGCTGTAAATGATTGTATCGATTTAGATATTATTATTTTTGTCAAACTTGAAGCTAAAGCAGGAGAAAGAATTGCAAGCCCACCCTTAAGTATTCCCTGTTTAGCCAAAGCGCTTAGCAATGACTTAGATAAATCTTTTGCATCTTTTTTTGTAAGCTTTATTTCATATATTTTTGATAATTCCATTATCATTTGAAGATTAACAGAGGTAGTAGTAAGAAAATCTACTGCAGGCAGTGGATTAACTAGTATTACTCCGCCTGTTATCCACATATATTTTTTAATCACTTTATTTGACATTAAATATCTTTGTTCTTGAACAAAATTTTTACTTTTAATACCTAATTTATTTGAGCGAAAAAGGATATTATCTGCCAATAACTCTTCCCCATTATTATCGAGTGTTTCAATTATTTCTTTAAATAAACCTCCAACTTCAGGTATTAAATTTAAGCTATCTGATTTTAAATAGTTAGTTTGTTTTGGTAATGCAATTGTCTGAACCACAGATATTTTATTTTTTGTAGATGAAGTTATATGTTTAATATTTGCTTTGATTAGATTGTTTTCTTCTCTAGACCTTAAATCACATTTATTTA
>CACJUL010000006.1 GCA_902596585.1 uncultured Prochlorococcus sp. | reverse complement strand
TTGATAGGGTACTTGGAGGTGGGATAGTCCCTGGATCTGTTGTGTTACTTGGAGGAGAGCCAGGTATAGGTAAAAGCACAATAGTTCTTCAATCTGCAGGCAAAATGTCTCTCAATGCAAAGGTTCTATATGTAACCGCAGAAGAATCCTTAGAACAAATAAAAATCAGATGGGAGAGATTAAATCAAAACAGTATTGATTTGAAAATTTTTGCAGAAACTAATTTATCTCTAATTATTGAGGAGATCAAACGCGTAAATCCAAATTTGGCAATTATTGATAGTATTCAGGCTATCCATGATCATGACATGGAAAGTTCTCCAGGATCAGTTTCTCAAGTTAGAGCATGTTCATCTGAATTACAAAATCTTGCCAAATTAAATAATATTGCACTTTTCATAATAGGTCATGTAACCAAAGATGGGGCTTTAGCTGGGCCAAAAACCCTAGAACATTTAGTTGATGTAGTCATCAACTTTGAAGGAGATCATATTTCTTCACATAGGCTACTAAGAAGTATAAAAAATCGATTCGGATCGACTTTTGAAATCGGAATTTTTGAAATGATCGAAGAAGGCTTACGAGAGATAAAAAACCCAAGTTCAATTTTTACAAATAAAGAAAACATTTCAGGTGTAACAACTACCATAACTAATGAAGGCAGCCGTCCTTTCGCAGTAGATATACAGGCGCTTGTAAATAAAACTTTTTATAGTAACCCAAGACGAACTACAACTGGAGTTAGCATTAACAGATTACATCAAATACTAGCTGTTATTGAAAAACACGTAGGTATTAAATTATCAGAATTTGATTGTTATGTAGCTACTGGAGGTGGATTTGAGATAAATGATCCTTCATCTGACTTAGGAGTAGCTATATCAATTTTATCAAGTTTGAAAAATATTCCTCCTATGGCGAGTAGCTCATTTATAGGTGAATTGGGTTTAAGCGGTCAAGTTAGAAAATCAAACAACCTTAGATCAAAAATAGAGGAGGCTGCACGACTAGGAATCAAAAATATCATAGTGCCAAAGTTAGAAAAAGATCTAAAAAATAAATTGCAAAATTTAATCAATATCAAGGAAATTTCAAATATAAATGAAGCAGTTGATTATTCATTAAATAAGTAAGAAAAAATTAGAGTTAGTAGAATTACTCGAAAAAGAAATAGAAAATAATCGTCTTGAGTTAATTAATAGTGGAGACGCTATCGGGATGAACGAGGAAGCTACTGCAGTTAGAAAGAAAAAAAATGCAAGTATAAATGTTGCAATGGATTTAGTAAGAAATAATGAAGCGCAAGCTGTTTACTCAGCTGGCAATTCAGGAGCCATGATGGCTTCTGCTATATTTAGAATAGGTAGATTAAAAGGGATTGATAGACCTGCTATAGGCGCATTATTTCCAACAAGGGATCAAACTCGCCCTGTATTAGTTTTAGATGTTGGCGCAAATACTGATTGTAAACCTTCTTATCTTCATCAGTTTGCTCTTCTAGGGAACATTTATGCAAAAGATGTCCTACAAGTCAAAAAACCAAGAATTGGTCTTTTAAATATAGGGGAAGAGGAATGTAAAGGTAATGATTTATCTCTAAAAACATTTGAATTGTTATCTTCTGAAAAAAGTTTTAAATTTGGAGGTAATTGTGAAGGAAGAGATGTATTGTCGGGTAATTTTGATGTAGTTGTTTGTGACGGATTTACCGGCAATATTTTGTTGAAATTTCTTGAGTCTGTAGGTGGCGTTTTGTTGGATATTTTGAGATCTGAGCTACCACGAGGGAGGCGGGGAAAAGTTGGTTCAGCTTTTTTAAAAAGTAATCTACTCAGAATTAAAAAAAGGTTAGATCATGCAGAACATGGAGGTGCTTTACTACTTGGCGTAAATGGTGTTTGCGTAATAGGTCATGGCAGCAGTAAGTCCCTTTCAGTAGTTAGTGCTCTTCGCTTGGCTCATTCTGCAGTTAATCATGACGTGATGGAAAATTTAAATCAACTTCAAAAGCTTCAAGTTTTAAATTCATAAAACATATTGCGTCAAATTTATGTTTGACTTATATAAGTAACAAAAAATTCTTTTGGAAGGAATAAAGTTTAATCAGATTGGAGTCTCATTTAAAGGAAGTGGCAGTTTTGTGCCTGATCAAATATTAACTAATCAAAAAATTAGTCAAAAGGTAGATACAAGTGATGAGTGGATAAAATCCAGAACTGGTATTTCTGAGAGAAGAATTTCTAGCTTAGAAGATAATGTCACTGAGATGGGATATAGGGCTGCGCTAACTGCGATTGAAATGACTAATTGGGATATTAATACTGTTGATTTGATTCTTTTGGCAACTTCGACTCCAAATGATTTATTTGGTTCAGCGCCATCAATTCAAGCTAAATTGGGCGCACGTAATGCCGTAGCTTTCGATTTAACTGCAGCATGTAGTGGTTTTTTATTTTCTTTGATAACAGCTTCACAATTTCTAAAAGGGGGGCGTTTTAAAAGGGCTATTGTTATAGGAGCAGATCAATTATCAAGCTTTGTTGACTGGAATGATAGGAGAAGTTGTATTCTTTTTGGAGATGGTGCGGGTGCATTAGCCATTGAAGCTACAAATGAATTTGATAATCTAATTGGTTTTGATATGAAAACAGATGGTGAAAGGGGTTCCTTTCTTAATCTTCCATCAAAAAATAATAATGATTCAATAATTGATGATATAGATTTTTTAAGTGGAGGTTTTTCTCCAATTCAGATGAATGGGCAGGAAGTTTATAAATTTGCAGTTAGAGAAGTTCCTATAATTCTTGATAAGTTGTTTAAAAAAAGTAATTATAGTCCTGGTGAAGTTGATTGGCTTGTATTACATCAAGCTAATCAAAGAATATTAGATTCTGTAGGAGATAGGTTAAAAATTCCCAAAGAAAAAATTCTTAGTAATTTAGATAAATATGGTAATACATCAGCAGCAACAATTCCACTAATGATTGATGAAGCTATTAGAAATAATATTATTAAACAAAATGATATTATTGCAACAAGTGGTTTTGGTGCTGGGCTAAGTTGGGGTGCAGCCCTCATTAAATGGGGTTAAAAAAAAAGGAACATTATGACAGTTGCATGGGTATTTCCTGGACAAGGTTCGCAGAAAATTGGAATGGCAAAAAAGATTGAAGCTTTGCCTAATACAAAAGAGAGGTTTGATTACGCTTCTGAGATGTTTGAGAGAAATTTATTTGAAATTTGTGAGTTAAATTCTGAACCGAAAAATCCTTTAAGTGATTTGAATAACACAATAAATACACAAATTTGTCTTTTTGTAATTGAATCGATTTTATTAGATGCTCTTAAGGATAATGGTTTTAAACCATCTTATGTCGCTGGACATAGCCTAGGAGAAATTACGGCACTATATTGTGCAGATGTTTTTTCATTCGAAGATTGTGTATCACTAATAAAAGTAAGGTCTCAATTAATGGCAAATGCTGGGAAGGGATCTATGGCAGCAGTAATTGGATTTGATAGAGATCAACTTGATCTCTTAGTAAAAAAAATTGATGACATTGTAATTGCTAATGACAATAGCTCTTCGCAAGTTGTTTTATCAGGAACAAATGAAGCATTAGATAATTTATCTAGAGAAATTACTTGTAAAAGATTCTTGAAATTAAATGTTTCAGGAGCATTTCATTCCCCATTTATGAGTGAGCCTTCAACAAAGTTTTCTGAGTATTTAAAAAAGATTCAATTTAATAATCCCTCTTTCCCAGTTATAAGTAATTATGAACCTTCACTTTGTAGTGATCCAAATGAGCTAAAAATTAGATTAGAAAATCAAATGTGTAATGGAGTAAGGTGGCGAGAAACTATGGATTTAATGGCAAAAAATAAGGATTTGCATATTGTTGAAATAGGCCCCTCAAACGTACTTGGCGGTTTAGTTAAAAGACATCTTAAGGATGTAAAAATTTCTCAAGTTTCGACTTCTGATCAAATAAATTATTAATTTGAATGAAAAATAATATTTTTCAAAAATTAATTTATGAGTTGGTTAGCAAACTTTTTGTATTTCCTATTTATAAATTTGTATTTAAGGGTAATTTAATTGGCAGAGAAAATATTCCTCAAAAAGGTTCTTTCATAGTGGTTTCTAATCATGGTTCTTTACTCGATCCTCCTTTATTGGGTCATGCTCTTGATCGTCATATATCTTTTATGGCCAAGGCTGAGCTTTTCAAAATACCTTTACTTGGATTTGTAATTAAGGCTTGTGGAGCTTATCCAGTAAAGAGAGGAATTGCTGATAAAAATACGATTAAAACGGCATGTAAGAAATTATCAAATGATAATTCTATTGGAATTTTTATTGATGGCACTCGTCAAAAAAATGGTCGAGTTAATAAGCCCAAACAAGGAGCAGCATTATTAGCTTTTAAAAATCAAAAATTATTATTGCCTGTTGCAATTGTTAATTCACATAGACTAATAAGATTTAAATTCTGTATTCCTTTTTTTTCAAAAATACTTATTAAAGTTGGGGAACCTGTTCAACCTCCACCAAGTTCATCGAGAGATGATCTGAATTCTGTAACAATTTACCTTCAAGATAAAATTAATAATTTGATTGGATGAATATTTAGTTAATTGGAGACATAGGGTAAAGAGGCAAAACTTTTTGCCAGGAATCTACATTTGAATTTAATAAATTTTTATTTGATAAATCTAATAATTCTTTTAAATCTTCTTGATCATCATAATTAGCCTCAAAATAAAGTTCTTTGCTCTCCAGTTCTTTAATAACTTTTGGTAAAACTCTTTCTTGAATGCATAGATCCGAGGGGTTGTTTTTGTTATGACAAATTTCATACTTACCTGCAATAAAACCCTTTCGTTTTAATTTTTTATAAATCCAGAATGATTGTTTGTTTGTAAAGATATTATTTTTTGATGCAATTCTTTTTGCCATTATTTCAAATGAACTAAAACTGTCTAGAGGACAATTTATTTGTTGTGAGATAGTTCTTGCTAAAACCACAATAAGTCGTGAAGCATTAAAATTTGCTGGCCCTATGCTGACAGATATCTTGTTTATTTTTTGTAAATTTTCTTTTGAAATGAATTTGTTAAAATCATTAATTAAGTTATTGCAAAGGTCATTATCAAATTTCTTAATAAATAATTTATCAGATTCAACGTTCTTGTTTTTTCTATACCCAAAACCAAATGAATTGTCTGTGCTATGAATCACTAATGCAGGGTAATTTTCTCTTTGGTTGAATTTATTTGTCATTTATTACCTTTAAACAGGTAATTCCATACCTGGATTACACTTAGACCATTTACCAAATTCATTTTCAAAACTTCCACATGATTGAACATCCCAATCAGTTTTATAATCACCATTATTATCTTTAACTATATTGACATGAATGAATGGTTTTTTTGCTTTAAAATCAGGTAGATCACAAATATGATCAACACCATGATTATTTTCAACATCATGATACGTGATACATCTATCAACCCATTTACAGTTGATGCAAATGCACATAATTAATAAATAAAATGAAAAATACTATTACCACAGATCATACACTAATAATTAATGAATTAGAAAGAAGTATAAAATTTCATAATTTAGATTTTGTATTAGGTTTTTTACCTAAAGGATCATATTTGGTTGGTGGTTACATAAGGGATATTATTTTGGGAAGAGAAACTGAAAAGGTAGATTTTGACATTGTGGTACCTTTAAATGCAATTGAAATTGGGAAAAAGATTGCAGATTATATTGGAGCAAAAATTATAATTTTGGATGAAAAAAGGGAAGTTGTAAGAATTATACGTAAACGTATTTATATTGATATTGCTAATCAGGTTTCATCTACGATCGAAGGGGATTTGCATTCAAGGGACTTTACGATTAATTCAATTGCTTTTTTATTAAATGAGAAGTGTTTGTGTGATCCATTAAATGGTCTTAAGGACCTAGAGCTTTCTATATTGAGAACTCATTCAGAAAAAAACTTAATAAATGATCCTTTACGAATATTAAGATGCTTTCGATTTGTTTCAGAATTCAATTTTAAAATTGATCTTGATTTAATTTCTTTTATTAAAAAAAATAAAGGGAAATTATATCTTGTTGCTAAAGAGAGAATTAATTATGAAATACATAAAATAGTACATGGAGCAAATGCTCTTGATGCAGTAATTTTAATAAAAAAAATTAATATATTTTGTATTGATAATTTATCTGAAGATTATTTTTTTTTGGATTTAGAGAAAATAAATTATGCAGAACTTAGTCATGAAGAAAAAGAAAAATTTTTACCATCATTTTTTATTACTCAAATTTTAGATGTTTTATCTTTAGATAAACTTAAATTTAACAAAGCTGAAATTGCAAAAACTAAGTTACTGCGGAAATGGCACTCTTTTTTGAAGAACAAAAATATTGATCAGTTAGATGAATTAGATAGATTCAAATTACATCAAGAATTAGAAATGTTTCTTCCATCTTTTATTTTTTATTTACCTCAAAATTTGCGATTTGATTGGCTTAATAGATGGCGCGATAAGGAAGATAAATTATTTCATCCCTCAAATTTACTTAATGGTGATGTAATAAAAAAAAATTTGAAAATAGAGGATGGGCCTATCTTAGGCGAACTTTTACAGTACCTCTCAAAGGAGCTTGCGTTTAAAAGATTGAATAATTTTGATGAAGCTATTTATAAAGCAACGCAATGGATTGAACAAAATGCGCCAAAATGTGATTAAATACACATAGCTTAGTTTTGTTTAAAAGTTCAGACTTCAAAATCATTTTTAAAAATTTATGAGCATTCGTATTTACATTGGCAACTTACCACAAGGATTTAATCCAAAAGAATTTGATGAGATTTTAAAATCAGTTTCTGATTCTATAAGATTTAAAGCAGTTTTAGATAAGGAAACAAAGGAATGCAGAGGTTTTGGTTTCGCCACAACAAACAATGAAGAGAATGCTAATTTATTGATTCAAAAATTAAATGGTTTTGAATTTAATGGATCTAAATTAAGAGTAGAATTATCAGAAAAGAAAGATTCTGCTTCAAATAAAAGAAATAGTGGAAACTTGAACAAGAACAAAAAAAGGAAAGATTTTAAGAAAATTGTTCATAGTGATGCTCCAAATCTTGAGGCACCTGATCCAAGATGGGCTGGAGAACTATCAAAATTAAAAGATTTATTGGCTAACCAGAAGACTCCTGCTTAACTATTTAATTCGAGAAATTAAAAAAGATATTGGAATCTCAAAAGCTTTCACTGAATTCTTTACAAAAGCTCTGTTATTAAAAACATCATAATCTAGCCTTTCAATAGAATCTAAAATTCCTCTATAGAGACGTAAAGATGTCCAAACCGGCCACCTTGCGTCAGAAGATAACCACTTAATTCCATCTTCAGACTTTTGGAACCAATCGCGAGCCCTTGTTAATTGAAAGTTCATCAGTGCTTTCCACTGATTGTTGATTTCCCCGTTTAAAAGTTCTTCTTCAGAGTAATTAAATTTTTCAATGTCCGATTGTGGTAGATAAATTCTGCCTCTGTGTCTATCTTCTCCTACATCTCTCAATATATTAGTTAATTGATTTGCAATTCCTAGAGCAACAGCTGCTTCAGAGGGGTCAGGTTTAGCACTCCATGGTGCTGATGTATAAGCGCTATCAATCCCCATGACATTCTGAGTCATTAAACCAACAGTACCTGCGACTCTATAACAATAGAGTTTTAATTCATCAAAATCTTTGTATCTGAATTTATTAAGATCCATTCTCTGACCGTCTATCATATCTAAATATGGTTGAATACTTTGTGGATATTTTTCGATGGTATCTAATAAAACTGAATCTAATTCTGATTTAATCTCACCTTTAAATACATTCTTTGTATTTTCTTCCCATGCATTTAAATTGTCTGAAAGTTCATCTTGAGATTTAGTTGAAGCTTCTTCGCTATCCATGATTTCATCTGTTCTTCTGCACCATACATAGATAGCCCAAATAGCTTTTCTCTTTTCTGGTGGTAGTAGAAGAGTTCCCAAGTAAAAGGTTTTAGCCCATTGTTGGGTTTCTTTACGGCATATCTCATATGCTTGATCTAGTTGAGAAATTGACTTTTTCAAAAAGTTTTAGCTAAATTTAGAAATTTTTAATGTTATGAAGAAACATTTTGAGGTTTTTTGGAATACTCTTTGTTAATTGATTCCGCGCATAATTTACCACTTAAAACAGCTCCTTCCATAGATGCTAAATATTTTTGCATTGTGTAATCACCAGCTAAGAAGAAGTTTTTTATTGGAGATTTTTGACTAGGTCTGAACTCCTGACATCCAGGAACCGCCTTGTATACAGACCTTGGGGTTTTAACTACTTTATATTTTCTTAATTTTGTTTTATCGTCTCCTATGAAATGTGATGGGAATAATTTTTTTAGTTCTTCCATTGTTGCATCAACGATGTCTTGATCACTCCTATTAATCCATTCTTTTGCTGGTGCGAAAACTAATTCAAGCATTGATCTATTTGGATCTTCATATTCTTTACATGTAATACTCATATCTGCATAAACGCTGAGAAGTGGAGATCTACTAAATAGTAGATGATCAATATCTGTTAATTTTTTGTCGAACCATAAGTGAATATTAATAACTGGAACACCATTTAAACCATCTAATTTAGAAAAAGCATCTAGACCTTTCCATTGCTCAGGTATCATTAATTTAAAGAGATCTACAGGCATCGCACTAACATAAGCATCTGCAGTCATCTCTTTCTTTTCGTTTTCATTTAAAGAAGCAATAGTAAAACTCTTAACAGTGCTGTCTTCATTAAGATTAATTTGCCTTAATGGGCTATTCATATGAACTTCTCCCCCACGAGCAGTAATATAATCAACCATTGGTTGGCAAAGTCTTTCTGGAGGGGCTCCATCTAGAAATGCCATTTTTGAACCATTTTTTTCTTGTAAGAATCTGTTTAATGCTGTTAATAAAACCGTAGATGATATTTCATCAGGCCCAATGAAATTTAGAGCTTTACTCATGGCTATAAAAACTTCATCATTAACTCTTTCTGGAATATTGTGTTCTTTGAGCCAATCTGTCCATGATTTGGTATCACATTTATCTAGATACTTTTGGCCTCTTAACATTGCAGGCACTAAACCTATTCCAAATAGTATCTTTTCATTCCATGAAAGCATATCATTATTGCTAAGTATGGCTGAAACTCCATTTACTGGGGCAGGTATATCTGGGAAGTCAAATCTACTGTAAGTCCCAGGCTCGGATGGCTGATTGAAAATCATTGAATGACTTTTCCATTGGAGCCTATCTTCTATATCTAATTCCTTGAAAAGTTGCAACATATTAGGATAGGCTCCAAAAAATATATGCAAACCAGTTTCATACCAGTCTCCATCCTCGTCTTTCCATGCAGCAACTTTCCCACCTAAAACATCCCTAGCTTCGAGTACTATTGGGATATGTCCATTATCAACTAGATATTTAGCACAAGATAAACCTGCTAAACCCGCACCAGCAATTACAACACGCATTATTAAATCAAGAAATAAATTAACACTTACTAATAAGCTACATTAAAGTTAGAACATAATAGTTTTTTTCGTTGATTATTTTGTAAAATTATGGAAAAAATGCTTTTAAAATCTACAACTCGACATGTAAGAATTTTTACAGCTGAAGTAGTAGATAAAGAATTAAAGTTTCATCCCAACAAACTGACTCTAGACTTAGACCCCGATAACGAGTTCATTTGGAACGATGATTCCTTAAAAAAAATAAATACTAAATTCAATGAATTAATCAATGATAGAAAAGGTAAGGACTTAGATGATTATGAACTGCGGAAAATAGGTTCTGAAATAGAAGGTTTAATTAAATTTTTGCTTCAAAATGGGCAATTAAGCTATAACCCAGATTGTAGAGTTATGAATTATTCAATGGGTTTACCTAAGACAAATGAAGTATTGTGAATAGACCTCCCTCAAATAGAAGGCCACGTAGAGGCTCAAATAGAAATTATTACTCTTCAAACCCAAGAGAAATCGATTCTTATGGTTCAAGAAATAGTAGACTGCCTGCCTCTCCTTCTGAACAGAAAATTAACTTTAATACAGGAACCATTGCTGTTTTAGCAGGAGTATTGATTCTTGGAGTTGGTATAGGGAGTGCTATCACTAGTACAACTGATGGCGGGCAAGGAAACATAGCTAGTCAACAACAATTGGATATGGCTGTTCCAGATCCTGAATTTTGTAGACAATGGGGTGCGAGTGCCTTTGTCATTGATGTTGAAATGTATACAACTTTGAACCCATCCACGAGCTTTGTAACGCAACCGGCTCTTCAACCAGGATGTGTTATTAGAAGAGAGAATTGGACGGTTTTGCAAAAACAAGGAGCAATTAGCAATGAAGATGTCAGAGAATGTAAGCAAAGAATGAATACTTTTGCCTACATTGGATCTATTAGAGATAAACCAATAGTTAAGTGCGTTTATCAGACTGATGTAAATGAAAATAAATTTATAATCAAGGGAGATGGACAAGCCGAAGATGGAGGAGTTGGAATTAATAAAGAAGCAATCCAGTTCTAATCAATTTTATATTTTCCTCAATGGGCTTTCTAAACTAGCAAATTGTGGGAGAATGTTTTTCTTAAACACCTCGGAAGCTCTTGAAGTATATCTTGATGGATTAGTAATCAGTTTTAGTTCTCTTTTAACCTCTAAGTCAGCTATTAATACTTTATGGAGCGTACCAGCTGATAATTCTCTTTCAATTGAGACAACTGGTAAAAACGAAGCTCCTAAACCTGCTTGAACTGCATTTTTGATCGCTTCAAGAGAGTTTAGTTCCATCTCAATTTTCAATCTTTGAATTTCAAGTCCAGAATCTTGAAGAAGTTTATCGACAACTTTTCTTGTCGTAGATTGAGAATCTAAGGTTACGAAATTTAATTTGTATAAGTCTTCTTTTAAAAGCTCTTTTTTATTAGAAAGTGGGTGTTTAGAGGGTAAAACTAGTGCTAATTCATCAGTTGCATATGGAATTACTTGGAGCAAATTTTCTAAATCTTCAGGTAATTGACCACCAATAATAGCTAAATCAATCTGACCATTGGCGACACTCCATCCAGTTCTTCTTGTACTATGAACCTGAAGTTGAACAGATACTTCTGGGTAATTTTGTCTGAATAGTCCTATCATTCTGGGCATTAAATAAGTCCCTGTAGTTTGACTGGCTCCAATTACAAGGGTTCCGCCTTTTAAACTATTTAAATCTTCAATGGCTTTGCAAGCTTCATCGCACTGATTAAGAATGCGTTCACTATATTCAAGAAGCAGTCTGCCTTCTTCAGTTAAAAGAGCTTTTCTACCACCTCTATCGAAAATTGTGATTTCAAGTTGTTTTTCTAGATTTTGTATTTGTAAACTTACAGCAGGCTGGGTTACGTACAATAAATCTGCAGCTTTTTTAAAACTTCCTTGAGCTGCAATAGCTTTTAATATTCTTAATTGGTCGAGAGTAAATGGTAATTCTGGCATCCATTGTCCCTACAATTATCTATAATTCTAGTACTTAAGAGTATTCTTGTTAAGAATAAAATTATTTGAATAATCAGCATTTATGGAGACTCATAAAACTTCTCTAATTATATTAATTTTAATTTTTATCTTTGCAGTAATTCATAGTGGCGGAGCTGCTTTAAGAATTAAAGCAGAATCTATTATGGGACCAAGATTATGGCGACTTTGCTTCGTTTTTTTAAGTTTGCCATCTGCAATAATTTTGATTAGTTATTTTTTGGCTCATAGGTATGACGGAATTAGATTATGGAATTTGCAGGGTAATAATTTCGTTTTTGTAATAGTATGGTTTTTAACTGCAATAAGTTTTTTATTTTTATATCCTGCCACATACAATTTGCTGGAGATTCCTTCAGTTTTAAAACCTAAAGTTCGAATTTATGGAACTGGGATAATGAGAATTACAAGACATCCACAAGCATTTGGTCAGATAATATGGTGTTTTGCTCATACTTTATGGATAGGAACATCATTCACATTGATAACTTCCATGGGTTTAATTATGCATCATCTTTTTGCTGTATGGCATGGAGATAAAAGATTAGCAAATAGGTTTGGAGATGAATTTGAAAAGTTTAAACAAAAAACTTCTATTATCCCTTTTGTGGCAATATTTGAAGGCAGGCAACAATTTAAAATTAAAGAATTTTTTAGGTTATCTCAACTTGGCATATTGATCGCAATAGGAGTGCTCTGGTGGTCTCACCAATATATAAATATTGCTGTTAAAACATTTAATTCATCATTTTTGTCGGAATTTTTCAATTGACAGTTTAAAATCTAAATATAAATTCTTTAAAAAATGCCTCAAGCCTCAGAAATTGCCTGGTTAATTCCTGTCTTCCCTCTTATTGGAGCAGTTCTCTCTGGCTTGGGACTAATAAGTATAAACAAGAAAATCAATAATTCTAGAGAAATTATTTCTATAGGTTTAATTTCTTTCGTTGGAATTTCTGCAGTAATTAGTTACAAGGCCCTCATTGAGCAAGTCAATGGTTATCAACCTGTAGAGAAATTATTTGTTTGGGCTAATGCTGGCGATTTCACAATCCCAATGGGTTTTGTCCTTGATCCTTTGGGTAGTGTCATGCTTGCTCTAGTGACTACTATAACTTTGCTGGTCATGATTTACTCTCATGGTTACATGGCACATGACAAAGGTTACGTTAGATTTTTTACATATTTAGCATTATTTAGCAGTTCAATGATGGGACTGATAATTAGTCCAAATTTGTTGGAAATTTATGTCTTTTGGGAATTAGTGGGAATGTGTTCTTACTTATTGGTCGGTTTTTGGTACGAAAGAGATGGTGCCGCCCACGCTGCACAAAAGGCATTTGTTGTTAATAGAGTGGGAGACTTTGGATTATTACTCGGTATTCTTGGTCTATTTTGGGCAACTAATAGTTTTGATTTTAGTGAGATAGCGACGGGAATTTCTCAATCAATATCGGACAACTCATTACCGATTTGGGCTGCTTTATTACTTTGTTTTCTAGTTTTTTTAGGGCCAATGGCAAAATCTGCTCAGTTTCCCCTTCATGTATGGTTACCTGATGCAATGGAAGGACCGACACCGATTTCAGCACTTATACATGCAGCTACTATGGTTGCTGCAGGAATATTTCTAGTAGCTAGGTTGCAACCACTTTACTCAATATTCCCCTCTATCCAGTTCATTATCGCTTTAGTTGGAACAATTACTTGTTTTTTAGGCGCTTCAATAGCTCTGACCCAAATGGATTTAAAAAAGGGTTTAGCATATAGTACTGTTTCTCAACTTGGTTATATGATGCTTGCAATGGGTTGCGGGGCTCCAATAGCAGGAATTTTTCATTTAGTTACCCATGCATGTTTTAAAGCGATGTTATTTTTGGGATCTGGTTCAGTAATACACGCTATGGAAGAAGTTGTAGGTCATCAGCCTATATTGGCTCAAGATATGAGATTAATGGGTGGTTTAAGAAAAAAAATGCCCTATACATCAGCAACTTTTCTAATAGGTTGTGTGGCAATTAGTGGTATTCCTCCATTGGCAGGTTTTTGGAGTAAAGATGAGATTCTTGGAAATGCATTTATATCTTTTCCAGCTTTTTGGTTTGTAGGACTTCTTACAGCTGGTATGACTGCTTTTTACATGTTTAGACTTTATTTTTTGACCTTCGAAGGGGATTTCAGAGGAGATAACAAGGAATTACAAAAAGAACTTTTAATAGCTTCAAAAGTGAGTTTAGATGAAGATAAAGAAGAAGAGCATGCACAACATGGTTATATTCATGAATCGCCTTGGTCAATGACTTTTCCATTGGTCTTTCTAGCTGTGCCTTCTGTGATTATTGGTTTTATGGGTCTCCCGTGGGATAGTAAATTTGCAAATCTGCTAGATCCTGAAGAGGCAGAAATAGTTAAAAAGGCCTTTGAATTAAAAGAATTTTTGCCTTTAGCTATAGCATCAGTTGTTATTGCATCAATTGGAATTACTATTGCGTACCAAGCATATTTTGTGAAAAAAATTAATCTTTCAATTTTGTTTGCAGAAAAATTTCCTTCTATTAATAAATTTTTATCAAATAAGTGGTACTTAGATGATATAAATGAAAAGCTTTTTGTTAAAGGTAGTAGAAAATTAGCTAAAGAAGTTTTAGAAGTTGACTCTAAAGTAGTTGATGGTGTTGTTAATCTGACAGGACTTGTAACTTTAGGAAGTGGAGAAGGTTTGAAATACTTTGAGACTGGTAGAGCTCAATTTTATGCACTCATTGTTTTTGGGGGTGTAATTCTATTAGTCGCTATATTTGGTTTTCAGTCTCCGCAAGTAACTTAATTACAATTGTGTGTCTTCACTGTCCATTGGGGTGAAAAAATACAGATAATTTCTAGACTTTATTTAACATAATTTTCTGATCAAATTGAGTACTTATTACGTGACACATTTTGCGACACAAATGATAGGAACTTTGGGCGCTGGATTGTCAACTTTTCCCTGGTTGTCTGCTGCAATTTTGTTCCCAATTGGTAGCGCGTTTATGATCCCTTTTTTCCCAGATAAAGGAGATGGTAAAGAGGTTAGATGGTTTGCATTATCTATTGCATTAATAACTTTTTTAATAACTGTAGGCTCATATATAAATGGTTTTGATGTTAATTATGAAAATGTTCAACTTAAAGAAAATATTAATTGGCTACCTAATTTAGGTCTTACATGGTCTGTTGGTGCCGACGGTATATCGATGCCTTTAATCTTATTAACTAGTTTTATAACTGCTTTAGCAGTCTTAGCTGCATGGCCGGTCAAGTTCAAACCAAAGTTATTTTTCTTTTTGATTTTAGTTATGGATGGTGGCCAAATTGCTGTATTTGCAGTTCAAGATATGCTTTTATTCTTCTTGACTTGGGAACTTGAATTGATACCAGTATATTTATTATTGGCAATTTGGGGGGGTAAAAATAGACAATATGCAGCAACAAAATTCATTATTTATACAGCGGGCAGTTCAATATTTATTCTTCTAGCAGCATTAGCAATGGGTTTCTATGGCTCAGAAATTCCTAATTTTGAGTTTTCTCACTTAGCAGCACAAGATTTTAGTCAAAAATTCCAAATCCTCTGTTATATAGGTCTTTTAATTGCATTTGGAGTCAAACTCCCAGTAGTTCCTCTTCATACTTGGCTGCCAGATGCACATGGGGAGGCTACTGCTCCTGTACATATGCTTCTAGCTGGAATTTTATTGAAAATGGGGGGCTATGCTCTTTTAAGATTTAATGCACAATTATTACCTGTTGCGCATGCTCAATTTGCTCCATTATTAATTGTCCTTGGAGTGGTAAATATAATTTATGCTGCATTAACTTCTTTCGCTCAAAGAAATCTAAAAAGAAAAATTGCATACAGTTCAATAAGTCATATGGGATTCGTTCTTATTGGAATAGGAAGTTTTAGTAGTATAGGAACAAGCGGAGCAATGCTTCAAATGGTAAGTCATGGATTAATTGGGGCTAGTTTATTTTTCCTTGTTGGAGCTACTTATGACAGAACAAAGACTCTTAAACTTGATGAAATGAGTGGTGTAGGACAAAAAATGAGAATCATGTTTGCTTTATGGACTGCATGCTCTCTTGCTTCACTAGCTTTGCCTGGCATGAGTGGTTTCGTTTCAGAATTGATGGTATTTACAGGATTTGTCACAGATGAAGTTTATACACTCCCATTTAGGATAGTCATGGCTTCTTTAGCTGCAATTGGTGTAATACTTACTCCAATTTATCTTCTCTCAATGTTGAGAGAAATTTTCTTTGGTAAGGAAAATCCGAAATTAGCAGAAGAACAAAAACTCATTGATGCCGAGCCTAGGGAGGTTTATATTATCGCTTGTTTACTTTTGCCGATAATTGGAATAGGTTTATACCCAAGATTAGTGACTGAAAGCTATCTTGCTTCTATCAATAATTTAGTAGAAAGAGATTTAACTGCAGTTAAGAGTACTGTCAAAATTAATATCTTCTCAGGAACAAAGAAAACTGAGATTTTAAGGGCTCCAACAATTTAATTCCTTAAGTTAATGCAATATTGTTTGGCATGAAACAAATAAGAAGATATCTTATGAGTAGTTATTAGCTAATTTAAAATATCCTATTTAAACTCTATCGATAGGCAACAACTAGGGCCTAGATTGTTGATTAAGTTTTTACAAGATGCTGCCGGCAAAGGTGAACTTGATCCATGGGATATTGATGTAATAAGTGTAATTGATAGCTTTTTAGAGCAATACTCAAATACTTTCGAAAAAACTTCAAATAGTCAGAATTCTTTTCATAAAGATTTATCAGAGACGAGTGAAGTTTTTTTTGCAGCTTCAGTATTAGTGAATTTAAAGGCTGAAGTTTTAGAATCTGATGTTTTCAAAGATAATTCTTCAGATTTTGAAGATGATTTTGACGAGGATAATCAAGATTGGATCGATCAAGAATTTGATATTCCAAAATATCCTGAAAAATATTTAAGGAGAAGATCAATAGCACAACCAATTCTTAAACGTACAACAACATTGGGAGAACTTGTAAGTCAATTGGAGTCTATCGCTGAAGTTATAGAGACCCAAGATCTTATGCTCATGAAGAGAAAAAGAAATAAAAAATATTCTGATAAGGCTTTAATTTCCGAAGTACAATCTTTAGCACATCGAGAGAAACTACCAGAAACTACAAAAGAATTAGGAAAATTTATTGATGGATGGGAAAAAGCATTGCAGTGGACTGACTTTGAATATTTAGTCAAGAAATGGCAAAAAGTTGAAAAAAGTGATTTAGATAAAGATCGTCTAGGTGTCTTTTGGGCTTTGTTATTTTTATCATCTGAAAACAAAATTGAAATTAAACAAATAAATTCTTTATATGGTCCAATTCAAATTAAAAGAATAATTCCTAAAGGCGGTCTGGCTCAATTGCCTATAGACAACCTTGAGGTAACAAATATCTCTCCCACTGCTGTTTAGATGCTTAATAGTAATAACGTATAATCTTTAAAAAGAGGTTTTGAATTCATGAAGGCAATGATACTCGCGGCAGGAAAAGGTACACGTGTTCAGCCAATAACTCATATTATTCCAAAACCAATGATACCAATTTTACAAAAACCTGTAATGGAGTTTCTTTTAGAACTTCTAAAAGAGCATGGCTTTAAAGAAATAATGGTAAACGTTTCTCACCTCGCTGAAGAAATTGAAAATTACTTTAGGGATGGTCAAAGATTTGGTGTTGAGATAGCTTATAGTTTTGAAGGCAGGATTGAAGATGGGGAATTAATAGGTGATGCTTTAGGTTCAGCAGGAGGATTAAAAAAAATTCAAGATTTTCAAAATTTTTTTGATGAAACTTTTGTTGTTCTTTGTGGAGATGCTTTGGTTGACTTAGATTTGACTGAAGCAGTCAAGAAACATAAAGAAAAGGGAGCAATAGCAAGTTTAATAACTAAAAAAGTAACTAGAGATCAAGTCTCAAGTTACGGCGTAGTAGTTTCAGATGAAAATGGCCGGATAAAAGCTTTCCAAGAAAAACCCACTGTAGATAAAGCTTTAGGAGACTCTATTAATACTGGTATTTATCTTTTTGAACCTGACATCTTTAATTACATACCATCAGGTGAAAAATTTGATATCGGTGCAGATCTCTTTCCTAAACTTGTTGAAATGGATTTACCATTTTTTGCATTACCAATGGATTTTGAATGGGTAGATATTGGAAAAGTTCCGGATTATTGGAGCGCTATTCGTAACGTATTACAAGGGAAGGTGAGACAAGTAGAGATACCAGGCAAAGAAATTAGGCCTGGAGTTTTCACGGGATTAAATGTTGCTGCTAATTGGGAAACAATTGACGTTACTGGTCCAGTATATATAGGTGGAATGACTAGAATTGAAGATGGTGCAAAAATCATTGGGCCCACAATGATAGGTCCAAGTTGTTGTATTTGCGAAGGTGCAACAATTGATAATTCTATTATTTTTGACTATTCAAAAATTGGTAAAGGGGTTCGACTTGTCGACAAACTAGTGTTTGGCCGTTACTGTGTGGGCAAAAATGGAGATCATTTCGATTTGCAAGATGCATCTTTGGATTGGTTGATAACAGATTCAAGAAGATCTGATATGACTGAGCCGTCTCCACAGCAAAAGGCAATGGCAGAATTGTTAGGAACTGATTTGATTAATATTCCAGATTAAGTTCAGCTTTTTCAAGAATCTTTGGGATTAAATGTTCAGTCTTAACTGCCATTAGATGAATACCATTTGCGATATTAATATAATCATGAGCTTGTTCTGCTGCAATGTTCATACCTTCTTGTAGAGGGTCTTTCGCGTCTTTAAGACGGTTTAAAATATTTTCTGGGATATTTGCTCCTGGAACGTATTTGTTTATAAAAAGAGCATTTTTGTAAGACTTTAATAGAAATACTCCAGCAATTACAGGAATTTCAAGAGGGTTGCTAATTTTTTCACAAAACTCTATCAGATTTTCTTTTTTCATAACCATTTGAGTTTGAATAAATTGTGCTCCAGCATCTTTTTTTCTTTTAATTCTATTTTTTAAACTGATTTGATTTCTACAACCTGGATCTGCTGCTGCTCCTGAGAATATTACTGTTTTTTTATCGGGAAGTTCCTGAAAAGTAGGATCAATGCCTTCATTAAAATTCTTAATTTGTTGAAGTAATCTAACTGATTCAAACTCATGCACTGCTTTGACATCTTGTTGATCCCCAGCTTTTACTGAATCACCGGTAATGCATAAGATGTTTTTAATCCCTAAGGCATTTGCTCCAAGAATGTCCGATTGTAACGCAATTTTATTACGATCCCTGCAAGATATTTGCATTATTGGCTCTATCCCATTTTCCAGTAATAGTTTGGACATTGCTAAGCTGCACATTCTCATTACAGCCCTGCTTCCGTCTGTAATGTTAACAGCATGTACCTTATCTTTCAAAAGTTGTGCTATCTTAAGAGATCTTAAGGGGCTCCCACCTCTAGGCGGCATTAACTCTGCTGTTATTACCTTAGATTTTTTTTCTAAAGTCTGCTGAAGTTTTGATTTCAATTGCTTTTGTTTCCTACTTGGTTAACAAGTGTAGTTAGATTGCTAAACTTAATTAATATAAAAAATGAACTGTCTAAATGCAAATGGTTGAAGAAGAAGTAAACAACCTTGACATGATGGGACTCTCAACAAGAGAGATGGAAATTATTGATCTTGTTGCTGATGGACTCACAAATCAAGAAATCGCTGTAAAACTTACAATTAGTAAAAGAACTGTTGATAATCATGTAAGTAATATGTTTACGAAAACAGGTTCAAAAAATAGGGTAGCACTTTTGAATTGGGCAATGGATAATGGAAAGATTTGTAGAGATGGATTTAATTGTT
Organism: uncultured Prochlorococcus sp.; assembly: GCA_902596585.1. Classification (GTDB taxonomy): domain Bacteria; phylum Cyanobacteriota; class Cyanobacteriia; order PCC-6307; family Cyanobiaceae; genus Prochlorococcus_A. Next base: position 37,596 of record CACJUL010000006.1, on the reverse strand, counting down.
GTTCTCTACCGGATTCTGATCAAGAATAGCTCCCTTTACTTTTTTTGTATCCTTAGCAAGATCCATTAAACAATAACTTGTAGAACCTAATTCGAAAAGTTCAGCATATGCTATGCAAGCGTCTTTGTCTGAATCCACAAACCTCAATATTCCTTCCTTATCGTAAAGACCATACATTTGAAGAAGAAAATCCAAAATTAAATCATAAAGAAAATATAAAGGAGAGAAGGTTCATTTGACTAGTAATTTTTTTTAGTTGTTAGATAGTCATCTTTCCATTCAGAAAAAGGTTTGTTAGCAAGACTAAAATTGGAGTAATGTTTTTGGCCAGTAATTTCTTTAGATATGAAAGGTGGAAGACGTACATCTTCCTCTTCATTAGAAAGTTCAATTTCGGCGATTTCGAGTGGATAATTATTTTCCTTAAAGCAATCTACAATCCACGATTTTTTTTCAAATTTTAAAAAAAATCTTTCTTTTTTAATTATATTTGAGAGATTTGACATTATTTTTTCACCATCTTTCAGTGGAATAGGGTACTCAAATTCAAAGTTGGTGAAGCCTTTTATGTGTTTTTTAAGTGCAATTTTGAAGTCTTTGCCAGTAAATCTTATCCTAATAATCCAATCATCTAAACTTGTTGATAAGTATCCTTGTTCAATAAAAATTTTTTCAGTTACGAATTCTCTCCAAGAATCATTTTGTATAAGAAATCTTCTTTCTATTTCTAGGGCCATTTAATTATTTAGATTTTTAAGAGATAAATCACCCTTCCAATCAAGTTTTTTTATTAAAGTATTATAGTAATTAGTGCTTTTCTTAAACTTTATTAGTTTGCAAGGTGATTCCCCTTTTTTGATTTCACAATAATAAGTTTCATTAATCGTCATACATTTTGCACCGTCACTCCATAATTTAATTTCTCCTTTACTTTTTTTTACTGGTTTAATGATTACCTGACTGGAATCAGGAATAACTATTGGTCTACTAGCTAAACTCATAGGGCATATAGGATTAATTATCATCGCATCTAAACTAGGATGTACGATTGGTCCACCTGCAGCCATTGAGTATGCAGTTGAACCAGTTGATGAAGATATAATTAATCCATCACCTTTATATTCATTTACCTTCTCGTTATCGATTTCAATTTGTATTTGGTTGGTAGGAGAAATATCCTCTTCCGTAGATTTAAAATAAAAATCATTTAAGGCATCGAAGCTTTTTATAATTTCTTTCTCAGAATCTATTCCAGTAATACAAACATTACATTTTAATCTATTACGAAAGTCAATTATATATTCTTCATTTTCAAGGATTTCAATAAAAGATTTGTCAAATAAAAAATCTTTTTCTTGAGTAAGGAACCCCAGGTTACCACCAATATTTATGCTCAATAAAGGAATATCAATATCAGCCAATGCGTTAGCACATTTAAGGAAAGTTCCATCCCCGCCAAGAACTATTCCAATTTCTGGCTGCAACTCTTGATTAAAAAGATATTTTTCAAATTCATTTTTATGAAAATCACTTGCAATTCTGTGTGATTTTATATTTCTGTCTTTTAGAACTTTTTCGCAGAATTTAGAAGCTTCTAGAGCTATAGAACTATCTGAACGATATACAATAAGCACTAATGAAAGTTTCATTTAATGCTTTTACCATTTTAATAAATTAAAACTTTCCATATCTACAGTCACCCTATTCCTGTAAAGAGACAATAATATAGCTAAACCTACGGCTGCTTCTGCAGCGGCAACAGTAATAACAAAAATTGTAAAAACTTGTCCTTGAATTAAATTATTATCAATATAGGAAGAAAATGTCATCAAGTTTATATTTACCGCATTGAGCATTAATTCAATGCTCATAAGAACTCTAACCGCATTTCTGCTATTTAATAATCCCCAAATACCAATACAAAATAGTGCTGAAGATACTATTAAAAATGCTTGAATAGGAATTGATTCTAAATTCATCATAGGAAAGTTAAAAGGTTAATTTTTATTTGTAAGTAATGGTTCTGATGATTTTTCAATTAATTCTTGATCAACAGGTAGTCCAGTCGAAATATCTTTGTTCATTACATCTCTTCTAGCCAAGACAATAGCCCCAATCATTGCCATTAAAAGTAAAACTGAAGCTACTTCAAATGGCAGTAAATAATCACTAAAAAGATGTTCACCAATTCTAATAGTTGATTCTTCACCTATAGAGTTTTGAGGGATTGATATGTTCCACACATTAGTTAAGTCAACCCTTATCAAAAGACTTAGTAATGTTAAACATATTGATGTTGATATGATTCTTCTCGACTTAATATCATTGATAGGTTTTAAATCTTCTTTTTTATTGACTAGCATTATTGCAAAAATTATTAATACATTCACTGCACCCACATAAACCAAAACTTGTGCTGCAGCAACAAAACTTGCATTTAATAGAAGATATAGCCCTGCTACACTCATGAAAACTCCCCCAAGAAGGAAGGCTGAATAAACAATACTTTCGAGCAATACAACACCAAGTGCTCCAATAAGGACAACTAAAGATAGAACTGTAAAACAAATAATTTGAGTTGTTATTGCAATAGACATAAATTAATAAAATTAATTGTTTGGATCAGAAACTTTATCTTTATTTTCATTGGATTCAGGTCTCATCCAATCATAGACTTCTTCAGGTAATTTACCAACTCTGGTATCTGAAGATGGAATTTCATGCGGGTCCATGACCCCTTTAGGCAGATAAGCAAGTTCTCTTAAAGGTTTAACTGAGGGATCGGTTGTAACGTTTGTAGGTAGTCTCCCAAGGGCTACATTATCGAAGTTTAGATTGTGTCTGTCGAAGGAAGCTAATTCATATTCTTCGGTCATTGATAGACAATTAGTTGGGCAATATTCAACACAATTGCCGCAAAATATACAAACTCCAAAGTCTATAGAATAATTTCTAAGTTCCTTTTTCTTGGTTTCTTTATTCATTACCCAATCAACTACTGGTAGATTTATTGGACAAACTCGCACGCAAACTTCACAAGCTATACATTTATCGAATTCATAATGTATTCTCCCCCTATATCTTTCAGAGGGTATTAATTTTTCATATGGATATTGAACAGTAACAGGTCTTCTGCGAAGATGGTCAAAAGTAACTGATAAGCCATTGTATAGATATTTGCCAGCATTAAATGCCTCTTTGATATAGCTATTTATTTGTTGAAAGAAATTTTTCATTTTGAAGAATTTTCTTAATTTATTTATTCTAGTGGATTAATTTTAAATTTAAGTATTTTTACTTAAGTTTAACCACCAAAGAATTGTGGAAATGCAAGTTTTAACCCTGCAGTTATCAAAAGATTAGCAAGAGAAATTGGAAGAAGAAACTTCCATCCTAGATCTAAAAGTTGATCTATTCTTACTCTAGGAGTTGTCCAACGTAATAATATTGCAATAAAAACTAGAAGATATGCTTTTAATACAGTCATTACAATTCCTATTGATGCAGTGAAAACCTGAATGAAGGGTGCATTAATGGGTAAATTAAGGAACTTTGCAATTAATTCAACTGGAATAGGAAAACCCCAACCTCCCAAGTAAAGTATTGATACCAACAGAGCTGAAAGGATTAGATTTATGTAACTTCCGAGGTAGAACAATGCAAATTTCATCCCAGCATATTCAGTTTGATATCCTGCAACTAATTCTTCCTCAGCTTCAGGTAAATCAAATGGGAGTCTTTCACATTCTGCAAGAGCGCAAATCCAAAAGACTATAAACCCAACGGGTTGTCTCCAAATATTCCAACTTAGGATGCCAGCACTACTCTGTTGATTCACAATATCGATAGTACTAAGAGAATTTGTCATTAATACAATAGCCAATACAGATAGAGCTAAAGGTATTTCGTAACTTATTGATTGTGCAGCAGCTCTTAATCCTCCTAATAATGAATATTTATTATTTGATGCATACCCGCTCATAAGCAATCCAATTGGCTGGATACTGCTTAAAGCAATCCATAGGAAAATTCCAATACCAACATTACTTATTAAAAGGTTTTGTCCAAAAGGAACAATAAGCCAAGACAGTATAACTGGGACCAAGACTAATATAGGTCCTGCAGTGAAGAGAATTCCATCAGCTTTAGCAGGAATAATATCTTCTTTGACAAGTAACTTAAGACCATCTGCAATTGGTTGGAGTACGCCAAGTGCTCCTGCATATTCGGGCCCTATTCTTTGTTGAGCAGCAGCAGAAATCTTTCTTTCAAGCCATACTGTTACTAAAACTCCAACAACTGCAGCTACTAAAACCAAAAGCATAGGTAGAGGGAGCCATATTATATGGGCGATTTCACTAGAAAGGCCAAAACCTTTTAAGAATTCATTAAAACTATATTCGAGATCTAATCCGTATTCCAAAATTTTGATGTTATTTACTTAATACATTAACTCTTCATAAACAATATGTGTGTTTTTTATGAAAAGCTGCAAATATTATTCTCTATTTTCTAGGCTGATCCAATTTCTTGGTTCTGAGCCAGTATAGATTTGCGATGGTCTAAAAATTCTATTTGCTCCCAGTTGCTCTCGCCAATGAGCCAACCAACCAGCAACTCTAGAAATGGCAAAAATTGGGGTAAATAAATCACGCGGAATACCGAGTTTTCTATAAACAAGACCTGAATAAAAGTCTACATTAGGGAATATACCCTTAGGGCCAAGTCTTGGAATTGCTTCTGCCTCAAGTGATTTAGCCACTTCATACATTTCATCTGCTCCAAATCTTATAAAAAGCTCTTCTGCTAGTTTTTGAAGAATTTTTGCTCTTGGATCTTTGACTTTATATTCTCTATGACCGAAGCCCATTATCTTACTTTTATTTTTTATCGCGTTATCCAAAAAAGAAGCAGCATTTTCTGGAGTTTTGATTTCTTCTAACATTGCAATGACATCCTCATTTGCTCCTCCATGCAGTGGCCCAGCAAGAGTCCCTACTGCAGAAGCGATAACAGCATATGGGTCTGTAAGAGTGCTGGCAGTCACTCTAGCGCTGAATGTACTTGCGTTTAAACTATGTTCGGCATGCAAAATTAAACACCTATCAAAAACTTTTGCAGCGATAGGATCTTGTTCTTTTTCAGTCAGCATGTACAGGAAATTTGATGAGTAAGTTAAATCATCTCGAGGCTGTATAGGATCTTGCCCCTTTCTAATAAGTTGAAACGCAGCAATCATCGTAGGTATTTTTGCTATTAGTCTTATCACCGCGTTGTAGATGTAATTTGGATCATCTATTGCTCTACGTGAATAGAAAAGGCCCAAAGAAGCTGCACTAGATTGAAGCGCGTCCATAGGATGACCTGTCGCAGGAAAACATTTCATCATATCTCTTACTCTGAAACTTAATCTTCGATGCATCTGAACTTCTTGCTCAAAGTCTCTTAGTTGAATAGCTGTGGGTAATTCGCCCCAAATCAAGAGATAAGCAGTTTCTAAAAAACTACTTTTTTTGGATAGTTCCTCAATGGAGTAACCTCTATACAATAATTTACCTTTGTTGCCATCAATATCACAGATAGATGAATTCGTAACTGGGACACCCTCTAATCCTGGTTTTAAAATTAGTTTGTTGCTATCCAATTTCTTAATTCAAAATCAATTACTTATAGATTAAAGATAGTCAAATAATTTTTTATTAACCACAAGATAATAACTTCACGAGAATTTAAATTGATTGTGTTTGAAGCTTGTTTGAGTAATTTTTAAAGTATTTTATATGTTGATTCTTTGTAAATAACTGGATTTTTTTCAGGAATAGATTGTCTTATGATTTCTAGATAATCTTCATTTGATATTGTAAGTAAATTTCCAATGAGAAAATTAAGATCTTCTAAATCAGACAAATATTCAATGTTATTAGAATTGTCATTTTTGATGTCAACTTTTGCATAAAGAAAAGAAGATTTATCTTTTTTATTTTTTAGGTTAAGGAATTTTTTTAAAATTGTTTCTAGTTTTTTACCTTCAATTAAATAATTACTTATGATTTGTAAACCACCTGACTCTACTAAATAGATATTTTCATAGGTTAATTGTTTTACTCTGTTATCTTTTTCTTCAAGAATATCTTTGGAATATATCGAATATATATTATCGTTTTGTCTCAAACTATATTTATTAAAGTCTTTTAGTTTTTTTATATTTTTTAAATCTAGTGGATTTTCCGTATTTCTTTCGAATGTTATACTCCAATCTTTTTTAGTATTGAGAATTAGAGTATCTTGATCTATTTTTTGATTTAACTCTTCAAAAAAAATCTTCTCAAAATCATTAATTAAAGGTTTAAGATATTTACCAATACTTTTAAAATCACTAAAAATCGAAACTTGAGAATCGTTTTTATTTGAATTTTCTTTATCAATAAAATTCTTATAAGAAGAAATATCAATATTTTTTTTATTGTTTAGCAAATATGACTTTAAAATTAATTGTTTATCTTTTAAGGAAAATGTTGTAGCTATAACATCTTGATTTTGCTCGGAAAAAATTTCATTATTAAAAAATATACTTTTCCCAAAGTTTTTTGTAAATAATATGTTTTGTGAGTTATTAAGTCCAAAAATATCACTCTGATATTGAAATTTTTTTTCTTTAAAATTATTACTATTTTTAATACAATTTAGGACTAATTCCTTATCTGATGAAGCAATAATATAATTATCTTTTGTCCGATATATGAAGTTAAGAAAATTTATTTTATTTTCTCTTTGAATTTTTGTTATTCCATCACTCTGATCAATTTGATTGGATAAGTGCAATATATCATCTAAATTTTTTTCTGGCCTAATTTTAAAAACAATTAAAATATCATCTTTGCGCTTTGGATTATTCTCAAAAGTTGAAATTAAAAGTTCATTATCATAAATATCTTTTAATTTATTATTACCTAGGTCTAAACCTAAGTAATCTAATATAGAATCTTTTATTAAAACAAAGTTATCTTTATTTTTTGAATTTTTATTATTTTCAAAATTATAAATTAAATTTGAACTATCTAAATTTGAGATGAATAATAATTTGCTGTCTTTTGGTGAGTATTTTAATATATTTATTTGCTCAATATTTGTAATTTGCTCTTTATTTTTATTGGCATAAACTTTCTTAAAACCAAAAAAAAATAATAAAGATAAAAATATTATTATTACTACTACTTTAAGTTTCATTATTAATCTTTATTTTTATTTTTAACAATAAATTTACGCCTGCAACTTAATTTATTAAATTGTTAATAACACATAATTTATCCTTGTAATTGGGAAATTATCCAAAATCTATAAATGCTTCTAATCTCAATGAATGGTTTAATTCTGAGAAAGAAGACCCAGTTTTGATTGATGTAAGAGAACATTCAGAGCTAGAAATAGCTAGTTTCTCAAAAGAATTTCTACATATGCCAATTAGTAAAATTACATCTGAATATGTTGAAGAAATATTTGCTGGCTTATTAAGTAGAGAAATTGTTGTTGCCTGTCATGCAGGAATAAGAAGTTACAATTTTTGTCAATGGTGCTTAGATAATAATATCGTAAGCGAAATATGGAATTTGGAGGAGGGCATTGATGGATGGAGTAGATATATTGACCCATCAATTCCTAGGTATTGATTATATGTCTAATGAAGATGCAACAGTATTAACATCTTTGTCACCTCTCCCAGAGCAATTAATAACTATGTGAGTATCTTTTTCAAGAGTAGGGCATAATTTATCCAACCAAGCAAAGGCATGGGAGGTTTCTAGTGCAGGAATAATTCCTTCAAGTTCACTAACAAGTCTTAAAGCATCTAAAGCCTCTTGATCTGTGACTGATCCATATTCAGCTCTACCTATATCTTTTAAATGGCTATGTTCAGGCCCTACTCCTGGATAATCTAAACCTGCACTTATTGAGTGAGCTTCTTGTACTTGCCCATTATTATCTTGTAAAAGAAGACTCATTGATCCATGCAAAATTCCAACAGATCCTTTAGTGATAGTTGCGGCATGTTTGTCAGTATCAACTCCACTGCCTGCAGCTTCAACACCAATTAGACGTACCGATGTTTCTTTAACGAAAGGATGAAAAAGGCCCATTGCATTTGATCCACCACCTACACAAGCAAGTAAAATATCCGGCAAAGTACCAAATGATTCCAGACATTGTTTTTTAGTTTCTTCTCCTATAACTGCATGAAAGTCTCTCACGATTTTTGGGAAAGGGTGTGGACCTGCAACTGATCCCAAAATGTAGTGTGTCGTTTCTACATTAGAAACCCAATCTCTAATGGCTTCACTAGTTGCATCCTTAAGTGTTGCAGTTCCTGAATTTACAACTTTAACTTCAGCTCCTAGAAGTTTCATTCTGAAGACGTTAAGGGATTGTCTTTTTATGTCTTCAGCACCCATATAAATAATACATTTCAAGCCAAATCTCGCACAAACAGTAGCCGTAGCAACTCCATGCTGACCTGCTCCAGTTTCTGCAATTATTCTTTTTTTGCCCATTCTTATTGCTAATAAAGCTTGTCCAAGGGCATTATTAATTTTGTGAGCACCAGTATGATTTAAATCTTCTCTTTTAAGCCATATTCTTGGAGTTGCTTGTTTGGTTTTGTAATGTTCAGTAAGTCTTTTGGCTTCATAAAGTGGTGTTTCTCTGCCTACATAAGTCTTAAGAAGATGATTTAATTCTTTTATAAAAAGTTTATCTTTCCATGCATTTGATGCTGCTTTTTCAAGCTCAAAAAGAGCAGGCATTAGCGTTTCTGGAACATATTGGCCGCCATATTTTCCAAATCTTCCCTCTTTGGAGGGTTGATTTAAATCCTCATTTTTATAATTTTGATCTTTGCTAGAAAATGTACTTACCACTTTGTATCTAGAATAAGTATTAACTAACTATAGATTATAAATAAAATAATGGGAAAAAAGAATTGGATCGAATTTGATAATCAACAAAAAAAATCAGAAGAAATAGCTAAGGTAGACTATCTTAACAAAAGATCAAAAATAAATATTTCAAAACAAAAAAAAGGTAAGAAGGGCAAGACGATCACTTTAATTCGAGGGTTAGGAACTGAGGATGAAATCTTATTAAAAGAATTACTAAAAAAAATTAAAGTTTTTTGTGGTACTGGAGGTACATTAATTGATAGTAATATCCAGTTACAGGGCGATATGGTATCGAAATCAATTGAGTTTCTTCGTAAAGAGGGATTTCATAATTTATGAAGCAAGGGTTAGGATGGGTTTTTAATTTTGATGATTCAAACAATGAAAGAACAAGATCAAGCAAAGTCAACCAATATAAAATGGCATAATTTAACTATTGATAGAGAAAAGCTTGAGAAAATGAGAGGTCATAAAGGAATGGTTATATGGTTTACAGGTTTATCTGGCTCTGGTAAGAGTACTTTAGCCAATGCTTTAAATGAAGTTTTACATTTAGATGGTTTTTCAACTTACGTGTTGGATGGAGATAATATTAGACACGGCTTATGCAAAGATCTTGGGTTTTCAGATGAAGATAGAGAAGAAAATATAAGACGAATTGGAGAAGTTGCGAATCTATTTATGAATGCAGGGATAATTACTATTACAGCTTTTGTTTCTCCATTTATTAGCGATCGAGATAAGGTGAGAAAAATTATTGGATCTAAGGATTTTATCGAAGTTTATTGTGCTGCAGATATAACAGTTTGCGAAAATAGGGATACTAAAGGTCTTTATAAGAAAGCTCGTTTGGGTGAAATTAAGGAATTTACAGGCATTTCTAGTCCATATGAAGCTCCTCAAAATGCAGAAATTGTTGTTGATACAGGTTCCTTAGATTTAGATGATTCCGTTGAAACAGTTATTAACTACCTTAAAAAAGAAAACTTTCTTAAAAAGGCCTAATATAAAAAATTAGTTATCAATTATTTTGAATATAATTATCAGCTCCAATACTTGATAACTTACTGTTTTTGGTCCTTACCTGTGTATGAAGATTCTCTCTGAATTTTTTTAAATTTTTCTTTACAGATACATCAAATAAACTGATCATCTCTATTGCCAATAATCCAGCATTTTGACCTCCATTAATTGCAACTGTTGCAACTGGTATCCCAGCTGGCATTTGAACAATTGATAAAAGAGAGTCAACTCCCTTAAGTGTCTTACTCTCTACTGGTACTCCAATTACAGGAATGCAAGTTATGGATGCCAGCATGCCTGGAAGGTGAGCAGCACCACCAGCACCTGCAATTATTACTTTTATGTTTTCTGATTCTGCATTTTTTGCATATTCCATCATTTCAATAGGTGTGCGATGGGCAGAAAGTATACAAACTTCAGTTTTTATTCCAAATTCTCTTAAAATGTCAATGGCAGGCTTCAAGGTTTTTAGATCTGAATCACTACCCATAACGACAGCAATTTTATAAATGTCTTTAGAATTTAATTCTGACAAAATAACAAATCAATTCTTTCCTATAATGGCGTGCAATTAAATTGGCGCCAGTTAGTTAGTATAAAAAGAATAAATTTTCATAGAATATTATGACGTCAAATAAGATTATCGAAAAAAGTGAAGTTAAGGAGTATTTTAATGGAACTGGCTTTGAAAGATGGAATAAAATTTATAGCAAATCTGATGAAATTAACACAGTCCAGAAAAATATTAGGAAAGGACATCAAAAAACTGTAAATGATGTGGTCTCATACATCAAAAATTATCCTGAAATAACAAAAAAAAGTTATTGTGATGCAGGATGTGGTGTAGGAAGCCTTTCTATACCTCTACTAAGACTAGGCATAAAAGATCTACAGGTAAGCGATATTTCTTCTGAAATGATTAAAGAAACAAAAAAACGCATTAATGAATTAGGTTTGAATCAAGGGAAAATCAAATATGAAGTATGTGATCTGGAAAAATTAAAAGGATTATTTGATGTTGTAGTTTGTTTGGATGTATTTATTCATTATCCTCAACCGGTCGCAGAAGAAATGGTCCAACATCTATGTGATTTAAGTAAAGAAAAACTAATCGTCAGTTTTGCTCCTTATACTCCAGTTCTTGCTGTTCTTAAAAATATTGGGAAATTATTTCCTGGGCCAAGTAAAACTACAAGAGCATATACATTAAAAGAAAAGGGCATTATTAATGCTGCTAAAGAAAGAGGATTTAAAGTGGTTAAAAAGAAATTAAATCAAGCTCCTTTTTATTTTTCAAAACTAATTGAATTCGAGAAAATTTAAAAGTCATTTTACCAAATGATTTTCCAGTGCATAACGAACTAATTCTGTTCGGCTTGATGTACCTGTCTTGATAAAAAGTCTACTTACATATTTTTCAACATTTCTAATAGATGTTTCAAGCTGTCTTGCAATTTCCTTGTTCATCAGCCCTTCTGCTACTAGTTGAAGTACACTTGCTTCTCTTGGAGTAAAACTAGGAAGATTTATTTTATTTTCTGAATTAGTGGGATTTTGGTCTGTGAGCATAGATTTTATTTCAGTAATTTGCTTAGCCATTTTGCTTACATCAATATCTGCAAATCGTGCGGCTTCTTTTAGTAAACGTTCTTGTCTGTTGATTACGTTTTTAACTCTTGCAGCTAATTCATCAGGATCGAAAGGTTTGGAAATATAATCATCAACTCCTGCGAGATAACCTTCTGTTCTGTCTAGGGTCATTCCTTTTGCAGTTAGAAAAATAACTGGAGTCCCTCCTAATTTTTCATCCTCTCTAATTTTTTCTAATAAAGCATAACCATTAGCTCGAGGCATCATAATATCGCTTATTATTAAATCAGGAAAAACTGTTTGAGCTTTTTCCCAACCATCCTCTCCATCAACTGCAATAAATATTTCAAAGCCTTCATCTTCTAGAAATGTTTTAACAGCTGTTCTTAAACCGGGCTCATCATCAACTAATAAAATTCTTGATTTTCTTACCGGTTCATTATTTACTTGATTAATTTCATTCATTTTTTGAACTCTTTAATTTGATTTTCTAGTAATAAAGAGAATTTTATATACTTAATACAATGCTATCAACTCCTATACTACTAGACTATCAATCTTCGACTCCTTGCTCTAAGGAAGTTGTTGATTCTATGAAACCTTTTTGGAGTGAGATATTTTCTAATCCTGCAAGCAAATCTAATTTGGCGGGCATTAACGCAAGTGCTATATTGGAAGCCTCAAGAGAAAAAATAGAACAAAATTTATTTCTCAAGAATAAAAAAGTTATTTTTACAAGTGGAGCAACAGAATCTAATAACCTAGCCCTAATGGGGTTTGCAAGAAATTACTATAAAAAAACAGGAAATTATGGACATATTATTACCTTAAAAACGGAGCACAAAGCTGTACTTGAACCAATAAACCAACTAAAGAAAGAGGGATTTAAAGTTACTGAAATTAATCCTAAGAAAGATGGATTAATTTCAGAAGAACAATTCAAAAAAAATATAAGAGAAGATACATTTATGGTTAGTGTTATGTTGGCTAATAACGAAATAGGAGTTATTCAGCCTGTAGAGAATATTTCAAAGATATGTAAATCGAGAGGAATAACTTTTCACTCTGATTTTGCACAATGTTTAGGTTATGTCGAATTAGACAATCTTTTATCAGATGTAAATATGATAACGATAAGTTCTCACAAAATATATGGTCCTAAAGGGATAGGACTTCTTTTGATTGATGAAGAAATTAATCTAGAGCCTTTAATTGTTGGAGGAGGTCAGGAATATGGTCTCAGGTCTGGTACATTACCTCTTCCTTTAGTAGTTGGCTTTGCTAAAGCAATAGAGATAGCAGTGTTTAATCAAAAAAGTAATGCTGAGAAATTACTTTTTTATAGAAATAATCTTTTGGAGGGTTTGTTAGAAAATAATTCTGGTTTATTAATTAATGGCTCAATAGAAAAAAGATTACCTCAAAATTTAAATTTGACTGTATTGGATTTAAACGGAGCAAAGTTCCATAAAGTTTTAAAATCCAAAATAATTTGTTCTAGTGGATCTGCATGTAGTAATGGGGAACCATCTCATGTTTTACTAGCCTTAGGTAGATCTTTTAAAGAAGCAGAATCTTCAATAAGATTAAGTATTGGATTAAGCACTAATTCAAAAGAGATAAAAGAAGCAATTCATATTCTTACAAATACGATCAAATCATTACGTTAGAAATTAATGGCTTCTTAATTGAGCAATTCTTAATTTTCCACTTCTAGCTCTCCGATTTAATTCGACTTCTTGTTCGGAGGGAGTAATTGGTTTTTTTGTCAGGTTTTTTAGTCTTAGATCATTCTTAAAAGAACTTTTAACTAACCTATCCTCAAGGGAATGAAAACTAATAATAGAAATAATTCCCCCTGGCAAAAGCCATTCAGGAACAACTTCCAAAAATTTCTCTAATACTTCAATTTCTTTATTAACAGCAATTCTTAGTGCTTGAAATGTTCTTGTTGCTGGGTGTATTTTTTTATATCTTTGTTTTGGTGGAAAGCAGCCTGCAATTGAATAAGCTAATTCTTTTGTCCCAGAATATTTCCCATTTTCTTTCAAATCCATTTTTATTTTCCTAGCAATCTTTCTTGATAATCTTTCATCTCCATATTTATAAATTAGGTTAGCTAGATCTTTTTCATTTAAAGACTCAATTAATTTCTCTGCATCAACTTCAAGAAGAGGATTCATGCGCATATCAAGTGGACCATCTTTTTGGAAGCTAAATCCTCTTTTAGCGTCATCAATTTGGTTACTATTTACTCCAAGATCTGCAATCACAAAAGAAACTTTTTCTTTTGGTACAAAATCTGCAAAATTTGAAGCCCTTATATCAATCCTATTTTTAAATTCATCAAGTCTTTTTGATGCTGATATTCTTGCGAATGGATCTTGATCAAGTCCAATTATATTTAAATCCGAATATTTTCTTAATAGATTATAAGAGTGCCCTCCTCCGCCTAAAGTGGCGTCTATTCCTTTAAGTTGGTTGTTATCTATTAATGGGTAATGCTCTAATGAGGCCATAATCTCATCTGTCATAACTGATTTATGATTGAAAAAAGATGAATCAGATAGGTCAGTTTGCATAACTTTCGACTAAGATTTATTTAGAAGTTAAATTTTGAATGGCTCAGCTAGAGACTAGAACAGAACCAATGGTGGTCAATTTTGGCCCTCACCATCCCTCAATGCACGGAGTTTTAAGGTTAGTTGTAACTCTTGATGGTGAGAATGTCATTGATTGTGAGCCTGTAATTGGATATTTACATAGAGGAATGGAAAAGATAGCTGAAAATAGGACAAATGTAATGTATGTTCCTTATGTAAGCAGAATGGATTATGCAGCAGGAATGTTTTATGAAGCTATTGTAGTAAATGCTCCTGAAAGATTAGCTAATATTCCAGTTCCTAAAAGAGCAAGTTACATAAGAGTTCTTATGCTGGAACTTAATCGTATTGCTAATCATCTTTTATGGCTTGGCCCCTTTTTAGCAGACGTAGGAGCTCAAACTCCATTTTTCTATATTTTCAGAGAAAGAGAAATGATTTATGATCTTTGGGAAGCTGCTACTGGACAAAGGCTAATAAATAATAATTTCTTTAGGATAGGCGGTGTCGCATGTGATCTTCCATATGGATGGTTAGAAAAATGTATAGATTTTTGTGATTGGTTCGGCCCTAAGATAGATGAATACGAAAAATTAATCACAAATAATCCAATTTTTAGAAAAAGAATTGAAGGTCTTGGAACAATACAAAGAGATCAGGCAATTAATTGGTCTTTATCTGGCCCAATGCTTAGAGCTTCTGGCGTTTCTTGGGATTTAAGGAAAGTCGATAGTTATGAATGTTATGACGATTTTGATTGGCAGATTGCTTCAGAAAAAGAAGGAGATTGTTATGCGAGATATAGAGTAAGAGTTGAGGAGATGAGACAATCATTAAGTATCATTCGTCAAGCATGCAAAATGATCCCAGGGGGTCCAACAGAAAATCTAGAAGCTCAAAGAATGGCAACTGAAGATAAGAAAAGTGAAATATTTGGTATTGACTATCAATATGTAGCTAAGAAGGTTGCTCCAACTTTTAAAATTCCCAATGGAGAATTGTATACAAGATTAGAGTCCGGTAAAGGAGAAATAGGTGTATTTATTCAAGGAAATAATGAAGTCACCCCATGGAGATTTAAAATCAGAGCAGCTGATCTAAATAATTTGCAAATACTGCCTCATATTCTTAAAGGTGCCAAAATTGCTGATATTATGGCAATCCTTGGTTCAATAGATGTCATTATGGGATCTGTTGATAGATAAGTTTTTAAATGAAACCCGCTGACTGGTTAATATTGCAGAAGAAGGTAAGATTTGGTGATTGTGATTCTGCAGGTGTAATACATTTTCATAACTTATTAAAATGGTCGCACGAAGCTTGGGAAGAGAGTATTGAAATTTATGGGATTCCTTATCAAGATATTTTCCCAGATTTTTCTATACGTAAAAGCCAAATTATTTTTCCGATAGTAAATTGTGAAGCAAACTTTTTTGAGCCTATAAAAATTGGAGATTTCTTAAAAGTAAAAATTGCCCCTCATAAAATTAATAACCATTTGTTCCAAGTAAATAGCTTTTTTTTGAAAAATGTAGATAAAGTAGCAGAAGGAAAAATAATACATTGTTCTCTAGATGTTGATTCAAGAAATAAAATAGATCTTCCCGATCAGTTAGAGAGATGGATAGAAGCTTCAAATATAAGTACAAATTTAAAAGAATGTTAATTATTATTTTTTAAATTTAAAGTTTATTTTTTCTTTACTTTTATTTTTGTTTTTAACAATCCACGTTTCAGGTTTTTCATGTTTGGGCCAACTTTGAGAATATTTTTTTAATAAAATTAATGAATTTTCAATATTTTTATGATTTGTAAGTTCTCTAAATTCAATAATTATTGCAATTTTATTTCCCCATAATTTGTCGGATACTTTTGAAATATTGAATTTATTAATTGGGATATTTTCTTTCATAATGAAATCATTTAATCTAGATTCAATTAAATCTGGAAAAACGATTTCTCCTCCTGAATTAAAAGCGTTATCACTTCTTCCAAGAAAGTTTAAATATAAAGAATTATTGATTTGATTAATTTCACCTAAATCACCAGTTTGCCACCACCCATTTTTATTTTTGAAATTTTTAGTTTTTAAAGAGTCTATTATTTCGATTCCAATTCTGGCTGATTTTATCTCGATTAATCCTTGTGCGTTAATTCTTATTTTTGTATCAGGTAGTATTTCTCCTACATTTTTAAAACCCATTAAGAATTCTTTTGGTTTTAAACTAGTAACCATTGCTGCGGTTTCAGTTGAGCCGTAACAAGGTGCTAATTTTATTTTTTCTTTTATACATTGTTCTGCAGTTTCGCCTGAAATTGAAGCTCCACCTACCCAAATTAGATCAAAAATTTTTAGCCAACTAATACCATCTTTTTGAGTTAAAAGTCTTTGTAATTGGGTAGGTACTAAAGACGTAATCAAGTGTTTTGTCTTTTTTTTGGATTTAATTGTAAAAAGCAAAAGTTCTCTGGTTTTTTTTATTAAATTCGGAGAAACATTAATACAATCACATCCCCAAGTTTGACTTCTAAAAAGTGGCATTAATCCACTTATATGGTTCAGGGGTAAAGTATTTAAAATTAAGCAGTTTTGTAATTCAAATCCTTGATTTATAAGCCATTGACCTGATGTAGCTGCAGATAATTTCAGATTATCTAAATGGTGAAAACATCGTCTCGGTTTTCCAGAACTACCACTACTGTTTAAGATGATTGCCGGTCCATTTTTATTAATTGAATCTAATACATTTTCGTTTTCATAAAATTTGTTTTTTACATAAATAATTTTATTCTCTCTAATTTTTTTAATAATTTTCTCAACAGATTGAGTTTCATTATTTTCAACTTCAATAATATGAATTTTATTTTTCATAGTTGATCCCATATCTTTTTTGCTTCATTTAAAAATAGAAACGAATTAGGAAATTTATTCATTGCCAAACCAGAAACTTTTGGAGTTGGTCCCTGTAATTGTAGAGAAGATAAATGATAAAGCCATCTTCTTCCTATTCCAGTTTCAAATGAGGTACTTATAGATATTAAAGATTTTTTATTTTCTAATTCTCTTAAAAGCTTAACTGGATTATTTTCTTGTGAAGGCCTTCGAATTTGCCAACCCTTCCATTCATCAATCAAAGTTGGAAATTTTAAAAGTGATTCGTCTAAGGCTATTGGAATTTTTTTGTTGAGATCTGTAAGCCCATCAAGATCATCAACACTGAGAGGTTGTTCTAACCAATCTATATTTTTGTTATCTTTCAAAATATCAGTCCATCTATTAGCTATCTTTCTTCCCCAGGAGCCATTAGCATCAATTCTTAATTTAATATTATTATCTATTTGGCTTAAAATTTCTTCTAAAATTGCTTCTTCCTCATGGTTTTCTTTTAATGCTACTTTCCATTTTATGGTCACTGATTTTCCAATATTAGATTGTTTTTTTTTAATTTCATTTAAATCTGAAATTATATTTTCAGGATTTAAAAGTATAGCTGTTTTATCAATTTCATCGAAGTAATATTTTTCTTTAAAAATGATTTCCCCATTTATCTCTGCTAAGGCTGAATTTATTGCAGATTGAATGCATGGGTGAAAAATATTTATTTGCTCAGATAAATTAAATAACTCTACGTACTCAGGAATCATATTTAATTGTTTTGCACATTTTTTTAAGTCCTCTTCTAAAAGCGGTGAAACTTCACCAAACCCAGTTTTTTTTTCATTACTTGTTAATTTAATTATCCAACCCGATTTTGTAAGGTAAGTGGTTTTAGAATTTTTTACTTTTGTGGATAACTTAAAGTTATAAGATTTTTTTTTAAATATTAAGTTCATTTATTAATCAGGTAATTAAATATTGATCCTGTGATTAAGCCAAATCCATTAAGAGTTTGAAATTTTATTGCCACGAATTTGCAATTTTTTATTCTTGAAGGTTTGTTATATGAAGAGTGTAATAAATTTATAAGCTTTATTGCTTGTGGAAAACTAATCAAATAAAGGATACAGAAAACTGGAATAAATCCAGTAACTATTGTGAAAAGCTGAAAAATATATATTGTAAAAATTATCCAAGGCACAAATTGAGAACCTTTTTTTGCTCCTAAGCGAACCAAAGGTGAGTTTTTTCCATGCTTTTTATCTTCCGAAATTTGATGAAAATGGGAACAAAATAATACAAGAGTTGTTGCTAATGAAGGTCCTGATCCAAGTAATAAAGAAACTTTCCATGGAATATCTTCGAAATAAGTACTAGACGGATGTAAAGCAATTAAGATAGCAGAGTACGCAAAAGGTCCAAATGCAAGCCAGCATAATGGTTCTCCTAAACCTTGATAGCCAAATCTAAAAGGAGGTCCTTGATATAAATATCCTAAGAAGCAGCAAACTGCTACCAAAATTAAAATATTTATACTTGTTGATGCTGAAATAATTGAAATTATTGATAAACCAATAACTAAAGCTGTATATGCAATAACTGAAATTATTTTTTTATTTTTTGCAAGATTTACTATTGAATGGAATTTAAATTCATCTATTCCTGTTTCTGCGTCGAATAAATCATTAGTTAGATTTTCCCAAATTAATATCAAAATTGCAGCTAAAGTAAATGCAATCAAATTATATATTTTTACTTTTTCATATTGATTGAGTAAATAGGCCCCTGTTATAAAAACTGGAAGAATTGCAACAGAATAAAGAGGCCATTTTATTGCTTGTTTCCATAATTTTTTTTTATTTTCTTCCATTTTTAATTAATATACAAAATTCCTTCATTATTAAATGTAGTTTATAAATTGAGTTACATTTTTTACTTTATTGCATGATTTTTAGTTATTTTCAATAAGTAATGAAAAATGATTTAAAATTTACAGATTTTTTAAAAGATGTATTTTCCTCTTTCGATAAGAAAGTGGAAAATTCTGGATTGGTAAGTATTTGTGTTGAGATTCCTTTAATTGATTTATTTAAAGTATATGAATTGTTTATAAATAAATATCCGTTTTCTTCATTTTGGGAGGAATCTGATGGCATTTCATATATTGCTTTAGAGAAATGTAAATATCTTACTATGGATGGTCCAAAAAGATTCGAGGTAGCAAATGAGTTTAATTCTGAGAATTTTAAAAATTTAATTAACTTGACAAATGAAACAGATAATTCTGCACTTTCAAAAATAATTTACTTACTTTCTTTCTCTGAAAATTTGAATAATAATTTATCTTCAGATGTTCCTAGTTTGGAAGCAATCTTACCAAAAATATTAATTATTAAAAGTAATAAGAATTGCTGGTTAAGAATCAATGGTCATGTTGAAAGTAAATCATCATTAAGAACATTAATTGAAGAAATATGGACAGTTAGAAATCAAGTTATTAATTCTGGCTCAGAATTAATAAAATTATCTGGCTTAGAAACTAGTTTTGATTCACCTATCATTGATGATTTCTTAAGCTCCTTAGAGACTTCTAACGTAAATTCGAAAAAAGTAGTAAATAAAGGAATTCAATTAATAGAGAAAGGTATTCTCGAAAAAATAGTTTTAGCTAGTAGGATTAAAATAAAACTAAAAAATAAATTAGATTTAATAGAAATTTTAAAAAGATTAAAAAAGAATCAACCAAATACATGCAGATATATTTGGAAAAGGAATGATAAGGATATTTTATTTGGAGCATCTCCAGAAAAATTATTTTCTTTTACTAAACCTAATTTAACTTTGGAGGCTCTTGCTGGAACTATCTCAACTAATTCAAATTTTAAGAAACTCCTAAAAAGTAGTAAAGACTTAAAGGAACATAATTATGTAATAGATTATTTGATTAAATGTTTAGAAGTTTTAAAAATAAAAAACTTTAAAAAAAGTGATATCAAGGTAAATTCATTTGGAGATATTTCTCATTTGCAAACACTCATTTTCTCTAAAGTTGAAAATATATGTCCTTTTGAATTGCTTAAAAAAATTCATCCATCTCCGGCTGTTTGTGGATACCCAAAAAATGCTGCATTGGATTGGATAAACACTCTTGAGTCATTTTCTAGAGGAAATTATGCTTCTCCAATGGGTTGGGTTGACGCATCAGGAAATGCTTCATTTCTTTTAGCAATAAGAGGAGCAAGATATATTGATGAAAATATTGAATTTACTGCAGGTTCAGGTATCGTTTCGGGTTCTGTTTTAGAGAAAGAAATAGATGAGATTAAATTAAAATTTGAATCTATAGTAAAACAAATATTTTTCGCGAAAAATCCTAGATAATTTGTAATAATTTTTCAATAACTTCCTCTGATACATTCTTATTGGATAAATTTTCTATTTCTCTTAAACCTGTTGGACTAGTCACATTAATCTCGCTTAGCATTCCATTTATTACATCAATACCCACAAAAAACAAACCTTCATCTTTAAAGTGGTGAGATAACTCTGAACAGATACTTTTTTCTTTTTCTGTTAATAGTGTTGGTTCAGCCTTCCCGCCCATTGCTAAATTACTTCTAAAATCACCGCCTTGAGGGATTCTATTTATAGATCCAATCGCTTCACCATTTACGATAATTATTCTTTTATCTCCTTCTATGACCTCAGGAATAAATTTTTGCATCATAACGGGTAATTCTTCTTGGGAAGTGATTAATTCAATGATTGATTTAATACCTGGTGAATTTTTATTTATTCTTATAACACCTTGACCTCCTTTTCCTCCAAGAGGTTTTATGACCACTTCATTATTTATATTTGCAAAATTGATAAGATCTTTTACCTTACTCGCTACTATTGTAGGAGCCATTAAGTGGCTGTATCTCAAAGCCCCTAGCTTTTCATTCCATGCTCTTAATGATGAAGGTTTGTTAACTACTTTTACACCTTTTCTTTCGGCAACTTCTAAAAGATGGGTCGCATACAAATAAGCCTCATTTACAGGAGGATCTTTTCTCATCCAAATGCAATTAAATTCGGCGAGAGGGATGCATTCATTCTCTTTGAAAGAAATCCACGGATTGACTTCGACTTTTACGGAAGATGCCCATACTTCATCCCCTCTAGCTTCAAGGTCTTGAGGAGTACAACTCCAGATTTCAATATTTTTTTTGGATGATGCTTGCATTAATGCAGCAGATGAATCTTTTAGGTGATTTATATTTTTTATTGGATCTATTACGAATAGAAATTTCATAAGATCTATTTTAATAATGTGTCTAATTTATTTTCATTTTCTAATGTATAGAGATCGTCGCAACCTCCTATACCCTCGTTATCTATAAATATTTGTGGTAATGTTCTTCTACCATCAGCTCTTTCAGTCATCAATGCTCTGGCATTTTCGTCGCCATCTATTTTATATTCTGTAAAATTTATATTTTTTTTCTTCAGTAGAGATTTTGCTCTAATACAGAATGGGCAATATTGCCAAGTATAAATTTCAACTTTGGACATTTTTTAAAAATAATACTTAGTTTATACTATTAAACAAAAGTGCCTGTTAGATTATAAATAACGATTAAATTCTATTTTGATAGATATTACAGATTTCAAAAAAGATCTTTCGGAACTAACAGAGCGCCTGGGTAATGCTCAGGATTGTCTTTGACATTCCAAGATTAAAAGCGAAAAGGAGAGAGTTAGAGCAAATTTCTGCTCAACCTGAATTTTGGGAGAATAAAGAAGAAGCGAAAAAACAAATGTTAATCCTTGATGATGTTAAGGCACAACTCGAATTATTGGATAAATGGAAAACTTTTATTTCTGATGCTAATGCCTCTCTTGAGCTTTTTTCTTTAGAACCAGAAGAGGAAATGATTTTGGAATCCAAGCAGGGTCTAAAGGAATTAAGAGAGAATTTAGATAAATGGGAATTTGAAAGATTGTTATGTGGAGAATACGATAGGGAAGGAGCAGTAGTTACTATTAACGCTGGTGCTGGTGGAACAGATGCACAGGATTGGGTAGAGATCTTATTGAGAATGTATTCAAGATGGGCCGATAATAATCAAATGAGTTTAATAATCAATGAATTATCTCAAGGAGAAGAAGCAGGTATTAAAAGTGTAACTTTTGAAATTGATGGAAAATATGCATACGGATATTTACAACATGAAAAAGGAACTCATAGATTAGTAAGAATTTCTCCTTTCAATGCTAATGGTAAAAGACAAACCAGCTTCGCTGGGGTTGAGGTCATGCCAAAATTAGATGACAATATTTCACTTGATATACCCGAAAAAGATTTAGAAATTACAACAAGTAGATCCGGTGGGGCTGGAGGACAAAATGTTAATAAAGTAGAAACAGCAGTAAGAATTGTTCATTTGCCTTCAGGGATTTCAGTACGATGTACCCAAGAAAGATCTCAATTACAAAATAAAGAAAAAGCTATGTTACTTCTTAAGTCTAAACTGCTAGTGATTGCTAAAGAACAACGAGCTGCAGAAGTTGCTGATATTAAAGGTGATATTGTGGAAGCTGCATGGGGCAATCAAATAAGAAATTATGTTTTCCATCCCTATCAAATGGTAAAAGATCTTAGGACTATGCAGGAGACTAACGACTTAGATAGTGTTTTAGATGGTGGACTTGAACCATTTATTCATGAATTATTACGCATGAATATTTCTTCTAACGAATTTATTGAATAACTAATGAAAAATAAAAACGAAAATATAGAAAAAAAAGTTTCTCCTCCAAGCTTTATAAAGCTTGCCATGCGAAATATGGTAAGGAAGGGTTCAAAAAGTATTTCTCATTTTTCAATAACCTTTCTAGTTTTAATTGGGATATTAATACTTATAGCTACCATAGGTAAGCCCAATATTCCTGTATAACAATGTATGATTGAAAAAATTATTTCTGAAATAAATTTAGATTTGGTTTTTAAATGTAATGAATTTTCCCAATTTTCAAATAAGTTAAAAGATTCTCCAAATAAGCTTATTCTTGAATCTAATTTTTGGGAGAAAGTTTTTTTATCTTGGATAAAAATAATTTTAAAAAAAGACGATTATAAATTGCCAAATTTCATTTTTGAAAAAAAATCTTTTTCATTAGGCTTACAGATAATATCTAATCAAGAAATTGCTGTTATGAACCGGCAATGGATGCAAAAAAAAGGACCAACTGATGTTCTATCTTTCCCAATCATTTCTGATGAATCTTTAAATCATTTTGATCATATAGAGTTGGGAGATATATTCATATCATTAGAGATGGCACTTGAGCAATCTCAGGATTATCAACATTCAATCTATAGAGAAATGCTCTGGCTGGCTAGTCATGGATTTTTACATCTTTTGGGATGGGAACATAATAACGATCTTGATTTAGGAAATATGTTAAATTTTCAGGAATATTTAATTAAACAATTAGATTAAAAAAGTATGAAAAAAAAAATAAACACTTTAAAAAATAGAATGGAATCATATAAAACTTCTAGTAATGTATTAAAAAGTTTTAAGTATGCTTTTAGTGGACTTAGTTACGTATTAAAAACTTCAAGAAATTTTAAAATTGAGTTAATCTTTGCAGTTACAAGTTTAATAATTGGTTTTTTACTGCACATTAGTCAAAGTAATTATTTAATTTTGATTGCCACAATTATGTCTGTTTTAATATTAGAAATATTAAACACATCTATTGAATCAATAGTTGATTTAGTAGTGAAAAAAGAATTTAGTAGTTTGGCTAAAATTTCAAAAGATACTTCTGCAGGAGCAGTTTTATTAGCTTCCATTAATTCTGTTATTATTGCTGTATATATCTTTGTTCCTAAAATAAAATTGTTATTTGAATCTATATAAATATGTTTCTTGTTATTGATAATTACGATAGTTTTACGTATAACCTTGTTCAATATTTAGGAGAACTTTCTGTTGAGCATGAAATAACTAGGGAATTAATTGTTAAAAGAAATGATGAAATTACTTTAGAAGAGATTATCAAACTAAATCCTAGTGGCATCCTATTATCTCCAGGTCCTGGTAATCCAGATCAATCTGGAATTTGTTTGCCAATACTAAAAAAATTATCTAAAAATATTCCGACATTAGGAGTTTGTTTAGGGCATCAAGCTTTGGCTCAAGCTTTTGGAGGTAAGGTTGTCGTTGGGGAAGAACTTATGCATGGTAAGACATCCAAAATATTTCATAATCAAAAAGGTTTGTTTAAAGATATCGAAACTCCATTTGTAGCGACTAGATATCATAGTCTTATAGTTGATTCAAGTTCATTACCATCTTGTTTCGATATAACTGCGACTCTAGAAGACTCAACTATTATGGCTATTTCTCACAAAGAATATAAACATTTACATGGGGTACAGTTTCATCCTGAAAGTGTATTGACACAATTTGGTCATAAATTAATTAGTAATTTTCTAAAAATGGCTGAACAAAAGTAAAATACAAAAAAATTAATATTATGATTTCTCAAATTAAAAACATTTTCTTTTTTATATTATTTAGCTCTTTCTTACCTACCCCATTGTTGGCAAGAAATTTAGTAATTAAAAGTCTCGGTCACAGTAGTTTTTTAATTGATAGTAAAGAAAAATCGATTCTCATAAATCCCTTTAAAGCAATAGGATGTGCAAGCAATTTAAAGGAGCCAAAAGAAGTTAATGCAGATTTTATTTTGGCTAGTTCTAGGCTTCCAGATGAAGGTTATAACCCATATGATCAACTAATGTTTGTTGAGCCAGGAATTTATCAATTTGAGGATATTTTATTAAATGGAATTTCCGTCCCACATGACAGAGTAGATGGAAGAAGATTTGGTATGGCAACTGTTTGGAGCTGGGAGCAGAATGATCTTAAAATTGTTCATATGGGAGGCGCTGCTGGTGATATTGATATTAATAGTCAAATTATTTTATCTCGACCAGATATCTTATTTATTTCAATTGGAGGAGGAATAAAATCTTATGATGGGCAAGAGGCTTCAAGAATCGTTAAGCTTCTAAAACCTAATGTAGTTATTCCTGTTCACTTTGCTCATGGCAGAAAAATTAATAAAGAATGTGATTTCTCAAATGCTGATTTATTTATCGAAAATATGAAAGATTTTAAAGTAAAATATGTTGGAAAATATTTCCGAATAAAACCTAAAAGAATCGATCAAAATACAATTTATATTTTTGGTAATTAATTTATTAAATCTAAGATCTTGTAATTGTCCCAGAAAAAAATCATTTGTTCTTTAGTTCCAATACTAACCCTTATTGATTTACCAATATCTTTTTTGTTGTCCATACTTCTGATAAGAATACCTTTTTCTCTCATCTGTTTTATTAAAATTTTAGGATCTTTTTTTGGCCAAATTAAGAAATAATTACCACCACCAAAGTGAGTTCTAATTTTTGTTGATTTAAATTTATTTAAAATCCATTCCCTTGCTTTTTTTACTTCTAAAACATAATTATCAATATATGATTTGTCTTTGAGTGCTGCTAATGCTGCCGTTATAGCAAAGCTATTTACATCATATGGTCCTGTAACTTTGTTAATGTACTGAATTAAATTTTTATTTCCAAAAGTAAAACCTATTCTTAAACCAGCTAAACCAGCTGTTTTTGAGAGAGATTGGATTATTAGTATATTTTTATTCTTTTCAAAATCTATCGATTCAAGAAGACTGTCTCCATTAAATTTTTCATATAGTTCATCAACTATTATCAATGAATTGTTTTTAATATTTGCTAAGTTAATTATCTCTTTAGCGCTTAAAACTGTTCCTGTTGGATTATTTGGATTACAAATAAATATTAACTTTGGATTATACTTTATAATTTTTTCACTAAATTCTTCAATCGGGAATAGAAAATTTTCTCCAATGTAAGAACAAGTTATTTTCTTCATTCCTTGCATTTCTGAACAAGGAGAATAGTAACCAAAAGTTGGATTCGTGGTTAGAAATATTTGATCTTTTTCTCCAAAGCAATTGAAAATTGCATTTATTGCAGCGTCTGCTCCATTGAAAATTCCTATTTCATCTTTATCAAATTTTCTTGAATCAAGATATGTATCACATAAAAATTTTTTTAATAAATTATATTCTGGATAAATTGAAATCTCATCTAATTTTATCGATTGTAATGCCTCGAAAACATTAGGACTTGGACCTATGGTATTTTCATTAAAGTCTAAGCGGAGTAAATTTCTTCTATTTTCTAAAGGTGCAGAGTAGGACTGCATATTTATTATTTCTTCTCTTGGTTTTGGGAAAAGATTATTTAATTGATCAAAATCATTCATTACATTCTTTCTAAAGTTTCAATTCCTAGAAGCTCTAAACTTAATTTTAGTGTTTTTGCAGTTAGATCACATAAATTAAGTCTTGAAATTTTTATAAATTTTTCTTCTTTGAGTATTGGAACTTGATCGTAGAATCTATTAAAAGTCTGACATAGCTCAAACAGATAATTACATAATCTATTTGGCATTAAGTCTTTTTCAATAGATATTATAACTTCATCGAACTTAAGTAATTTTCTGATAAGTTTCCACTCAGATTTATGTTCATAATTTATAAATTGAAAATCTTTAGACTCATAAACAAAATCATTTTTTCTTTTAATTCCTGCAATTCTTACAAGTGTATATAACAAATAAGGAGCCGTATTACCATTAAGGGAAAGCATTTTATCAAAACTAAATTGATAATTAGTAATCCTATTTTGGCTTAAATCTGCATACTTAACAGCTCCTAATCCAATGATTCTTGAAGTATTTGTAATAAAATCTTCTGTCTCATGACGATTTTCATCTTTTAATCTTTTCAATAAATCTTCTTTTGCTCTTCTAACTGCTTCTTTTAATAAATCTTTTAAACGTATTGTTTCCCCTTCCCTTGTCCTTAGTTTTTTGCCATCAATTCCTTGAACTAAACCAAAAGGGACATGGTCTACTTTACAATTTTCTGGGATCCATTTTGCTTTTTTTGCAACTTGAAAAACTCCAGCAAAATGATTTGCTTGTCCATGATCAGTTACATAAATAATTCTCGAAGCATTATCCCCATTGGGAGTTTTATTGAATCTGTATCTTATAGCAGCCAGATCTGTGGTGGCATAGTTAAAACCTCCATCTTTTTTTTGAATAATTAGCGGTAAAGGTTTGCCTTCTTTATTAGTCATCCCATCTAAAAAGACACATTTTGCACCTTTATCTTCTACTAATATTTTTTTTAAATTCAAATCCTCAATAACTGATTTTAAGAAGGGATTATAAAAAGATTCACCTCTTTCTTTTATTTTTATTTTTAAATTTTTATAGATTTCATCAAATTCTTTTCTAGATTGATCACATAATAATTTCCAAGCTTTAATCGATTTAATATCTCCACTTTGTAACTTAACTACTTCCTCTCTAGATCTTTTTTGGAATTCAGATTCATTATCAAATCTTTTTTTTGATTCTTTATAAAATTCAACTAAATCACTTATCTTGATGTTCCCTATCTCTTCTAAATCATTTGAATATAAATCTTTGAGCTGAGTAATAAGCATTCCAAATTGCGTTCCCCAATCGCCAACATGATTTAGTCTCAATACTTGATAACCTCTTAATTCGAAAATTCTGGATATAGAGTCTCCTATTATTGTTGATCTTAAATGTCCTACATGCATTTCTTTAGCAATATTAGGGCTCGAAAAATCTACAATGACTTTATTTGATAAGCCACTATCTAAATCTTTTTTTATTTGAGGTACGCCAGCCCTTTGGCATTGAATATTTGATTTAATTTCATTTATGAGAACTTCATCTTTTAATTTTATATTTATAAATCCTGGCCCAGCTATTTCTAGACTCTTACATAATTTTGATATATTTTTATTTTTATTTAAAAGGTTAATAAAGTCATTCGAAATATCTCTTGGATTCTTATTATATATTTTAGATAAACTTAAACAAACATTACATTGATAATCGCCAAATTCCTCTTTTGATGATTGTGTAATTAAATTTTTTCTAAGAAGTTCGAACTCTCTTTCTTTATCATTTTTTTTAAGACTATCTAAAAGAGATTGTTCAAAGTTATTTTTTAATTCTTTAAAAATTAGTAGCATTATTTATTCAATTATTTATCTATATGATTAATTAATATAACGCATACTTAAATCAATCCAATTACTTTTGGTAATTGAAGAACTTGTTGAAATCAAATCAATACCTTTTATTAGATATTTACTAATTTCTTCAGGGTTTATTCCAGAAACTTCTATTATCAAATTTTTATTGACTTCTTTTTTTAAGCTATTAATTGATAAATCTCTTAATTCTTCAATGTTTTTTTTGATTGTTTCAGGACTAATTTCATCTAATAAGACGCTATCCGCTCCTGCTAATACTGCTTCTTTTGCCTGTTCGATATTTTCAGCTTCAATTATGATATGAGTTGTAAAAGGCGAATTTAGGCGAATATTTTGTACTGCATTCTTAAGATTATCTGTCCATGCAATATGATTTTCTTTTATCATAGCCGCATCGTATAATCCCATTCTATGATTCACTCCACCTCCGCATTTGAATGCATATTTTTCAAATATCCTTAAGCCAGGAGTGGTTTTTCTAGTATCTGCTAGTTTTATATTTGTGCCTTCTAACTTATCTACAAGATTCTTTGTATATGTTGATATTCCAGATAAATGCATTGCTAAATTTAAGCTGATCCTTTCACTAATAAGTAAACTTTTTGAAGGTCCATTTATTTCTAAGAGTTTTTGATCTTTAATAAATTTATCTCCATCAGAGATATTAAATTTTGGTCTGATTTTTAAATCAATTTTTTTAAAGATTTCTTTTATAATATCAACCCCACAAAATATACCTTCCTCTTTTGCAATCCAATATGCATTACCATTCTCTTTTGTGATCGAGGCACTTGTTAGATCTCCCAGACCTATATCTTCATCGATCCAATTATCAATGATCTTACTAATTTTTGGAGTATTTAAATCCACTAAACTAAAAATAAATTAAATAAAATTCAACTGAAGTTAGAAATCAACTATAAATCACCATGTAATTTAACTCAAATTTATTTGCCAATACAAAACTTTGAAAAAATATTATCTAGAAGCTCCTCTGTTAATTCTTGACCTGTTATTTTAGATAAGTTTTGAATACCATCTCTAAGTTCTATTGATAGCAAATCGAATGGCAATCTATTTTTAACTACTGCATCAGTATCATTTAAATTAGATAGGCAAGCAGACAAATTCTTTAAATGTCTTTCGTTTAAAAATATAGTGATGTTTTCTAATTGTTTTAATCCGCATTTTTTTATGATTGTGTCGATTAATAATCTTTCACCATCATTATTCTTAATGCTCATAAGAACCGTATTTTTTAACTTATTTGAATTAATATTTTTTGACTTAATTAAATCTTTTTTATTACCCACAATAGTAATTAATTTTTCTTTGGGGATTTCTTTTATTATTTTTTTGTCTTCTTCATTAAATCCTTCTTCAAGACTATAAATATAAATTATAAAATCTGACTCTTTAATTTTTCCAAAACTTTTTTTTATTCCAATACTTTCAATTTGTTCATGAGTTTCTCTTATGCCAGCAGTATCAATTATTTTCATTGGGATGTCATTAATAGTTAAATTAACTTCAATAACATCTCTTGTGGTTCCAGGAATATTAGTTACGATTGCCTTCTCTTTTTTTGCAAGCAAATTTAGTAAAGAACTTTTACCAACATTTGTTTTACCTATGAGCGCAATGGATATCCCATTATGAATATATGAATTTCTTTTTGAATTTTCTATAAGTAACTCTATTTTTTTTTTCACTTTTTTAATGTTTTTTAGATATTTGGTGTAATCAAAATCTGTGAAGTCTTCTTCAAAATCAACTCTCGCTTCTATCTCACAAAGTTGATTTATAAGGTCATTTTTAATATCATCAATTTTTTTCTTTATTTCTCCTTGAACCCCGCTAAAAGCTAACTCTGCTGATCTGATATTGCTTGCATTAATTAATTGATTAATTGACTCGGCTTGGGTAAGATCTATTTTCCCATTTAGAAAAGCTCTTTGACTAAATTCGCCTGGATTTGCAAGTCTTACTGTAGGATTACTTGATAATAATTTCTCGAGAACCTTATTTACTAAGATAATTCCTCCATGGCAATGAAGCTCAACTACATCCTCTCCTGTAAAGCTATTCGGTGATTTCATCACTAGAATTAAAACCTCATCTATAAAATTATTTTGTTTACCTTCCTCAATAAAACCGTGAAAAACTCTATGTGATTCCCATGCATATTTTGATTTAGTTTGAACAATCTTTTTGCAAGAATTTATTGCGTCTTTACCTGAAACTCTTATTATCGCAACTCCTCCTTTCCCTATACTTATAGCTGAACAAATTGCAGCTATCGTGTCTTCTGTAGTAACTATCGAATCCATCTCTCGCTTTGTTATAGATAATTAAGTAAGATTATCAAGAATTTAATTTTGAATTTTTCTTTCTGAATGAGATCTAAAAGATATATTACCTATAAGAAAATTCTATCATTATTTAGGTATCAGAATGGAAGTCCTTTCTTTAATGCTAAAGGTTTAGCTATAGGAGTATTTAGTGGCTGCTTTCCTTTTTTTGGTTTTCAGACTCTAATAGGGATATTTTTTGCAAAACTAGCTAAGGGAAATATTGTTCTAGCTGCAATTGGGACCTGGATCAGCAACCCCTTTACTTATATTCCACTTTATTATTTTAATTATAAAGTTGGGTCTATTTTCTTTAATAGCTCTTCTAATGAAATTATTGAAAAAGGTTTGGTTATTAATGACTTATGGAAACAAGGTAGAATTTTTTCCCTAAAATTACTCCTAGGTTCTTCTTGTGTTGGGTTTTTATTAGCTTTGATTTGTGGCAGTATTGTTTTCTTTATCTATAAGATAAAATTTAAAAGATAAACTTTTATTATTTCAAATTAGCTTTGTTCAACTCTGGCTATATCTAAAACATCTGCCATTGATTTAATTTGGTCAATTGTTTTGTGAAGTTGATTATAACTTTCTAGACCTACGCAGAGATTGATAATAGCTGGTTTGCCATAAGCAGTTTTAACATTGGCATCGCTAACATTTATACCTTTATCAGATAAGCGCATAAGAATATCTTTAAGGACTCCTACTCTATCAATTACTTCTATTCGGAGCTGAATTGGGAACTTATTATCTCCAGTCTTATTATCTTGATTCCAACCAACAGGTAATCTTCTCTCTATTGGAATTGGCATTACATTTTCACAATCTGCCCTATGTATTGTTATGCCGTGGTTGCCGAGTGAGACAGTTCCAATAATATCCTCGCCTGGAAGTGGGGTGCAGCATTTACCTATTCTGTAATCAAGACCTTCTATCCCGGAGATTGGTGATTTAGTCGTTGTATAAGATTTATTTGTGGAAAAATTACTATTACTTTTAAGAGATTTTGCTATTTCAGAATCAGAATCATTTTTAATATCCTCTGTCTGTAATTTTATTTCTTCTCTTAGTCTGTTTAATACTTGATGCAAAGTTAAACCACCAAAACCTAGTGATGCAAGAAGGTCTTCAGTATTTTTTAAATTACATCGATTCGCAACTTTTTTCATAGCATCACTAGAAAGTAATGTTTCAAAACCATTTCGACCTACTTCTTTTTCGAGTAAATCTCTACCTCTTTTAATGGTCTCATCCCTATGGCTTTTCTTATACCATTGGCGGATTCTATTTTTAGCAGTTGGCGTAACTACAAAGTTAAGCCAATCCAAGCTTGGAGTGGCATTATTATTTGTCAAAATTTCTATGAAGTCACCATTTTGAAGTGCTGTAGATAATGGCGAAAGTTTTTCATTAATTCTTATTCCATTACAGTGATTTCCAACTTCAGAATGAATTCTGTAGGCGAAATCTATTGCGGTAGATCCTTTTCTTAAGCCAACAACGTCTCCTTTAGGAGTAATTACAAATACTTCTTCATCAAATAAATCTTCTTTTATTGAAGCTAGATAATCATTATGATCACCTTCATTACCTTCTTGTTGCCATTCGACTAGTTGTCTTAGCCAATTAAATCTTTCAGCATTGCTGTTAGCAGGCGAACCACCCTCTTTATATTGCCAGTGAGCAGCAATTCCATATTCTGCTATTTGATGCATAGAAGTAGTTCTAATTTGCACTTCAATAGGTCGATGTCTCCCAATTACTGAAGTATGTAAGGACTGATATCCATTGGGTTTTGGTAAACCTATATAATCTTTAAATCTGCCTGGAATTGGTTTGAAAGTATCATGTACAACCGCTAAAGCTCTATAACAACTATCTGAATTATCAACGATAATTCTTAGAGCAGCAACATCATAAATTTCATGAAACTGTTTTTGCTGTCTTTCCATTTTACTCCAGATGCCATAAAGATGTTTTGGTCTTCCAGTTATTTCAAAGTTTTTTAAACCTGCTGCGACTAAGTTTTCTTTTATAAGATTCAGGGTTACTTTTAATCTTTTTTCTCTATCACTCCTTTTTACAGCGATTTGATCTTTTAGATCTTGATATTCTTTAGGTTCCAGAAATTTAAACGCTAAATCTTCTAATTCCCATTTAAATCTATTTATTCCTAATCGATTAGCTAAAGGTGCATAAATCTCTCTTGTTTCTCTGGCTATTCTTTTTTTTCTCTCATCATTTAACCATTCAATTGTTCTCATGTTATGAAGTCGATCTGCCAGTTTTACTAAAACAACTCTGATATCACTAGCCATAGCCATAAACATTTTTCTAAGATTTTCAGCTTGTGCTTCGGTCCTGTTATTAAAGTGAATCCCTCCTAATTTTGTTACACCCTCAACAAGTATTTTTACTTCTAATCCAAAATTTGTTTCTATTTCGGATAAATCAATGCCAGTATCTTCAACGACATCGTGTAAAAGTCCTGCAGCAATAACAGATGCACTAGCACCTATTTCTTTGAGGAGATTGGCTACGGCAACTGGGTGGATAATGTATGGCTCGCCACTCGCACGAAATTGTCCATCGTGAGCTTTATAGGCAAGTTTAAAAGCTTTTACTATAAGGTTTTGATTTTCATCATTTTGTTTATTTGATTTTTCAAAATTATTAATATCGTTAAGAAGCCAATCGGGTATTTTTATTTGATAATTCAAAAATTCACTTTCATATTTTTTATTTTCAGGCAAAATAGTTTTGGAAACTTCAATTTCGTTTTGTTCTTTTGAATTTGCAGCTGCCTCAGACATTTTATATTGCTTTAAATGTATTTTATTTAGGTCTAGAAAAATTTGCTATAAATTCATGGAAATAAATAAAGAAAAAATTCTTGTAGTTAAAAATCTTACTGTTAAATATGGCTTAATAGATCAACCTGTTATTAAAAATTTTAATCTTGAAATAGATAAAGGAGATCATTTGGCAATAATAGGACCCTCTGGATGTGGCAAGACAACTTTTGCAAAAACATTAGTAAATATATTGCCTGATAAGGCCACTTCTAAAGGGTATTTATCGATTTCTAATGTAGATCCTAGAAAAATAAATAACAAAGAAGCACAATTATTTAGAAGAAAAAATTTTGGATTTATCTATCAAGATTCTATAAAAAAACTTAATCCACTTATGAGAGTTGGGGATCACTTATATGAATTGTTTAAAACTCATCATCAAACTAAATCATCTTTACTAATTAAAAAATTAGTAAAAGAAGTTTTTCAAAAAGTAGGAATTGAAGAAAGCAGACTTGATTCTTTCCCACATCAATTTAGTGGCGGAATGAGACAGAGAGTTTCTATAGCAATGGCTCTTGCTTTAAAACCTAAATTATTAATAGCTGATGAACCTACAACAAGCTTAGATACCAGAACAAGTTTTGAAATTATGAAAGAAATAATTCAGTTATGTAATGAATTTGATACTACTTTAATTTTAATTAGTCACGATATTAATCTTGCAGCAAAATGGTGTAAAAAAGTTGCAATTATTGAAAAAGGATCAATTGTTGAAAAAGGAAATATACTAGATATTTTTCAATCACCAAAATCAGATATTGGGAAAAAGTTAGTAAGTGCTTCAAAAATAGTATTAGAAACAAATACTAAAAATAATGTTCGAGATGATGTCGTTCTAGAGGTAAATAACTTAAGACATTGGTATAAATTAAATTCTTCAATTTTTATAAATAAATGGAATAAGGCTTTAAATGAAGTTAGTTTTAAATTATATAAGAATGAGACTCTTGGAATAGTTGGTTCTTCAGGCAGCGGTAAAAGTACATTATGTAGAGCTTTAATTGGACTTCTAAAGGTAAGAGGCGGTGAAATAAAAATTTACGATAAAAATCGTACATCGAAAAAAAATAAATCTTTTAAAAAAAACAATAATATTCAAATTATTTTTCAAGATCCTTTTTCAAGTTTAAATCCGAAAATGACAATTAAAAATATTTTGGAAGATATATTTTTTATTCAGGGAATTTCAGATAAAAGAAAAATTGAAAAAGAAATAAAATTCATGTTTAAAAATTTAAGTCTTTCTTATAAGAGTGAATTTTTAAATTCTTATCCTAGCCAATTATCTGGAGGTCAATTGCAAAGAATTTCATTAGCCAGAGCGCTATTGTTGAAACCAAAAATTTTGATTTGTGATGAGAGCGTTAATATGTTAGATGCTTCAGTAAAAATTGAAATTCTTGAATTACTTAGAGTCTTGCAAGAAAAAATGGATTTAACTATTATCTTTATCACACATGATTTAGGAATTGCTAAAAGATTTTGTAATAGGTTGCTAGTAATGAATCACGGAAAGATAGTTGATGAAGGAGAAAGTTCTACAATATTCACTAAAACTAAAAATACCTATACAAAATCTCTTATAAATTCTTCTTTAAATCTTATTTAGCCTTAAGAACGTTTAGTAATTTTTGAAAATCTAATGGTAATTCTGCTTCAAATATCATTTCTTCGCCATTTATTGGATGTATAAGGCCAAGCTTAAAAGCGTGTAATGCTTGGCCCTCTAATTTACATGGAAGTTTTTTGCATCTTCCATATAAAGGATCACCAACAATAGGATGATTTATGTGAGCGCAATGAACTCTTATTTGATGCGTTCGACCAGTATCTAATTTGAAGTTCATTAATGAGTAATTACCTAACCTTTCTTTTAATCTCCAATAAGTGCAGGCATATCTTCCTGAAGCTTCTTCAACTACTTTATATTTCAATCTATTGAATTTATCTCTACCAATGTGCCCTACTATTTGGCCTTCTTCAGAATTAGGTGCTCCATGTATTACTGCAATATATTCGCGTGAAGCTATTTTTTCTTTTATTTGTTTCTGGAGATTTACCAATGCTTCTTGGCTTTTTGCTACCACCATACATCCGGAGGTATCTTTATCTAATCTGTGAACAATACCAGGTCTTAGTTTCCCATTAATTCCAGGAAGATCATTACAGTGAAAAAGTAATCCATTAACTAGAGTTCCTGATTTGTGTCCCGGGGCTGGATGAACTATTAGTCCTGATTGTTTATTGATTACTATGATGTGCTCGTCTTCAAAAAGGATTTCTAAATCCATTTTTTCAGGTTTCAAATATATAAGAGGTTCTGGAGGAGGCATCCAGATTTGAACATTGTCGCCATTTTTTAATGGGGTCTTTGCTTTCGCAGTCTTATAGTTTACAAGTACTAATCCTGAATTGATAAAATGTTGAATTCTTGCTCTACTTTGTTCTGGCCTTTTACTTACCAACCATCTATCTAATCTCATAGGAAGAGGTAGCTCATAAATAATTTCTACAAGTTCACCCTCTCCAATGCCGAAAGAATTTTTATTATCTAATTCCATAGTGGGACTTCTAAAGCAATTTTACCAAGCATTTGATTTCTATAATCTTCCAATAATTTATGAGACATTCTTCTTTTATCGCCTGAGGTATGTTTTGAAGCTGCTTCATCTATCCAATCAGAAGGACTCTCAAAGCCTTTTGCAATATCAACTCCATATCTATAAGATATTTTTTTTACTGAGATATTCGCATTTTTATCTTTGTTTAGAGTGGACATAATTTTGATAAATTCAATTGCGACACTCTCTATTTCATAAGCAGCCTCTCCAATATCGTCACATAGTGCAAGATTAAGTGCTGATTTTTGATTTTCTAAATTAGGAGGTATAACACCAGGAGCATCTAGTAGATCAATACCACTATCTAATTTTATCCATCTTAAATTACGTGTCACTCCAGCCTTCCTAGCACTATCGACAACTCTTTTTTTTGCAATTCTATTAATTAACGCTGATTTACCTACGTTTGGAAAACCAAGAGTGAGGGCTCTTATTGGCCTTATTCTCATACCTCTAGAAATCCTTCTAGCATCAATTGATGCCCTAGATTCTTTTGCGGATTTACAAATTTCGTTAATACCTATACCTCTTTTAGCATCACACCAATGTGGATATTGATCTTTTTCATTAAACCATTTATTCCAACTAGTTATTGTTTCAGGAGAGATCATGTCTGATCTATTAATAACAAGAATATGTTTTTTATTTTTGATCCATTTATTTAAATGTGGGTGCCCTGTTGATAATGGGATTCGTGCATCTCTAACTTCTATAACTAAATCTACTTTATTGATGACTTCAGATAATTTTTTTTCTGCTTTTGCGATATGGCCTGGATACCATTGAATTTTGGGTATGTCCACTTCAATAAAATAAATAAATTTTTGTATTCCTTTTAATTTTTATTGGTTTCAAAAGTATTTACTTTTAAATTTTAGTATAAATTCAATAACTAAAAAATTTTTATCATAGTTAATTTTTAAAATTTATTAAGGCATAGGTAACAGTTACTACTTTTTTACCCAATAAGTCCAAATAAACGTTAGGGTCTTAAGATTAAAATGTTTGTTTAATGTCAAAATTATCTCTTTCCAGTCTTGATAAGACACATTTAGAAGGCAAAAAAGTTCTTGTAAGAGTAGATTTTAATGTTCCATTAAATGAAAGTGGCCAGATAACTGACGATACACGCATTAGAGCAGCGATCCCAACAATTGAATATCTCATCAATAATTCTGCAAAAGTTATTTTAGCTGCCCATTTTGGAAGACCAAAGGGTCAGGTAAATGAAAAAATGAGATTAACTCCAGTAGCAGCAAGATTAACTGAATTATTAGGAAAAAATGTCGCTCTTACTAATAGTTGTATAGGTGATGAAGCAGTTGCAGAATCAAATAGTTTAGGTAATGGAGATGTTCTTTTACTTGAAAATGTTCGTTTTTTTGGAGAAGAGGAAAAGAACGACTTAGATTTTGCTAAAAATTTAGCATCACATGCAGATATGTATGTCAACGATGCTTTTGGAGCTGCTCACAGAGCTCATGCTTCAACTCAGGGTGTTACTAATTATTTAAGTCCCTCAGTAGCTGGATT
>CACJUL010000005.1 GCA_902596585.1 uncultured Prochlorococcus sp. | reverse complement strand
AGAATGAACCTCAATTTTTATTTCTTTATTTCCATTAGGAATTTTTATTAGTTCAAAGTTATCAAATGGAGACCCTACTAGTTTTTTTAATGCTGACCTAGCTGCTCCAGCAACCCACAAAGGTAAAGAAAATCCTTTTTTCAAATCAAGTAATTGAAAAATATACAATGAGAACTAATCTAAGGATGACCTATTTCACAAAAAGTGGCCATACAACAAAAATTATCATTGATGATACCTGGACCTACGCCAGTTCCAGAAAAAGTATTACAAGCGTTAAGCAAGCATCCAATAGGCCATCGAAGTAAAGAATTTCAAGAACTTGTAGAAAGTACTACTAAAAATCTTCAATGGCTTCATCAAACTCAAAATGATGTATTAACAATTACTGGAAGTGGAACGGCAGCAATGGAAGCTGGAATAATAAACACCTTAAGTAAAGGAGATAAAGTAATATGTGGAGAAAATGGAAAATTTGGCGAAAGGTGGGTAAAAGTTGCCAAAGAATTTGGATTAGAAATAATAAAAATTGATTCAGCTTGGGGCACCCCACTAAATCCAGAAGAATTCAAAAAAGTTTTAGAGGAAGACAAACAAAAAGAAATAAAGGCAGTGATATTAACTCATTCTGAAACCTCAACAGGCGTAATTAATGATTTAGAAACCATAAGCTCTTACATTAGGGAACACAAGAAAGCTTTGTCTATTGTTGACTGCGTCACAAGTCTTGGTGCCTGCAATGTACCTGTTGATGAATGGCAATTAGATGTAGTAGCTTCTGGATCGCAAAAAGGATACATGATACCACCAGGTTTAAGTTTTATAGCAATGAGCCAAAAAGCATGGGACGCTGCAGAAAAATCTAATTTACCAAAATTTTATTTGAATTTAAAATCGTACAGAAAAAGTCTTTTAAATAATAGTAATCCATATACTCCTGCAGTTAATTTAGTTTTTGCTTTAGATGAATCTTTAAAAATGATGCGAGAAGAAGGATTAGAAAAGATTTTTCTTAGGCATAATAAACATAAATTAGCTATGAGCAATGCTGTTAAAGCTTTAAATCTAAAATTATTTGCTGAAGAAAAATATTTAAGCCCTTCCATTACTGCAATAAAAACAGGGGAAATGGATGCTGAAGAATTTCGAAAACAAATAAAGAATAATTTCGATATTTTACTTGCTGGAGGTCAAGATCATTTAAAAGGGAAAATATTTAGAGTGGGTCACTTAGGCTATGTAAATGATAGAGATATAATTACAGTTATTTCTGCTATCAGTAAAACACTTTTTGATCTAGGAAAAATTACAAATAAAGAAGTTGGTGAAGCATTATTAGTAGCTTCTAAATATCTTAAGCAAGATTGAATTAAGTTCCTGGTTCTTCAACGTTGCCGCCTAACTCAACAATTTTTTTTCTAAGTATTATTGATTTTTTTTCATCTCCCCTTGTTTGAGCTATTGCAAGAGCAAACTCTAATTTTTCAAGCTGGTGGCCACCCTCAAAAAAAGATAATTTTTTCTTTATGCGACTCCTATTAGCTTTATATGAAATTTGTGAAGACATAAAATTAATTCTTTTCTAATATTATTATGCCAACAAAAGGGGACATTACGAGAGGAAAATCAAAATATAATTTGACTATAAACCCTAGCAAAAAAAAAATTTTCTAATATTATGTCCAAACATCCTTAATTTTATGCCAAACATAAACCTTATTTATTATCTAATTGCAGGTGGAATTTTTGGAGCTTTAGCTCTAAAAACTGGTATACCTGCAGCTCCTTTAGCAGGCGCATTAATAGGAGCAAGCATCCTAAGTATCAGCGGTAAAGTCGACGTAGCAGAGTGGCCGATTGGCACAAGAACAATATTAGAAATTGGAATTGGTACAGTTATTGGTACATCGTTAACTAAAGACTCATTAGTTGATCTTCAAAGCTTATGGAAGCCTGCCATCTTAATAACTTTTACTTTAGTCATTACAGGATTAGCAATTGGATTATGGACTAGTAGATTACTCAATATAGATGTCATAACAACAATATTGGGAGCTGCACCAGGAGGCATCAGCGGTATGAGTCTTGTAGGATCAGAATATGGGGTAGGAGCCGCAGTAGCTACTCTTCACGCAGTAAGGTTGATTACTGTGCTTCTAATTCTTCCTTTAATTGTGAAATGCTTAAATTTATTTGGAGTAATTAAATCTTAAATGAATATAGACATAATCTCAAATAAAAGATATTTTTTACTTAAAGGAAAAAGTTTAATGCAAAGATTCACGAGAAAAAAACTAATACTTTTTACTTTGGGAATATGTACCCCTTTGACATTTACCACTTCAAAAGTAAATGCAAGTACATTTGGAGCCGAAATATTTTGTACGATGAGAGATGGCGGGAATGACCACGAAAGTAGCTGGGATGCAGCATATTCATATATAAAAAAACAAAAGGGAGGTTTGTTCAAAGTTTCGCCTAAAAATGCAGCGGCACAAATTACTGAAACAGTAATAAGAGAAAGGGAAAAATTTAGTTATTGTGTAGAATTCTTGGATAAACTTCATCCAAATAGAAAGCTAATACGAGATTTAGAAAAAGAAGAAGAAAAAAAAGAAAAAGAAGCACAAAATAGAGCAGATAGAAGAAAAAGATTAGAAAAAGAATTAGAAGAAACTAGTGAGCAGTTTCCTGAGGAAACAATTGATAGATATAGTTATTGATTAGGTTTCTTAATAAAATAATCATTTTGAGATAAAGAATTTAATTTATTTTTCTTTTTGTATCTAATAACACTAAATTATACTTTTACAAGCGAATTTCAACTTAAAAACAATAAACAAATATTGACTTTTGATATATTCAAGCCATTATTTATTTAATTAAATAGCCTGAATGCATATTAATGATGCGGTGTTTTTAGAGGATTTATGTCCTAAGTTCAGATTAAGACAATGGCGAAAATCTATTCATAAATTTACAGGAAAAAGTTGTATATATTGCGGAAAACCATCTGAATCTATTGACCATGTATTACCGCGTAGTCAAGGTGGATTAAGCACAACAGAAAACTGTGTGCCTGCATGTCTTTCATGTAACGGGGACAAATCAGATGAAAATGCATTGTATTGGTACAGAAGACAAAAATTTTATGACCCTCGAAGAGCAATGGCTATAAGAGCTTGGTTAGAAGGAGATTTAAGATTAGCTATAAGATTACTGCAATGGGCTAATCCTAATTTTAGGTTAACTAAAAACTATGATAATGATGAATCCGAATATAAAGTAGCTTAACTACCAAACATTGCATATTTTTCTAGAGTTATAAATCTCACATATATTGCCCAATTCTCTTGGCGATTCTGGAAATATTAAAATTGTCGAAAATGAAACAAGAAGGATAAACAACTTTTGATAGAATTTAAAATTAACAAAACTGATTTCTTTATCTATGAGACGAGTATAACTTTTAGTGATGGAAAAAGTTTTTAATTTAAAATCAGTCTTTGAAGCAGTCTTCATCATTATTTAATACATATGTACTAGTTTAACCCCGCATGAAGTATACCGCAAGTTCATTAGTTAAAAATAAATTTATGATCTTAGGATGTGGTTTTAGTGGAAGTTTCTTTGCAAAGACAATACGTCAATTAGGTTGCACTGCGTTAACGAGCTCAAGATCAGAAAACAAAGATCCCAATAGTTTTGTTTTTAACAGCGAAAAAAGTGTCGTTCCTAATGAAAAAATTTTTGATGGCATCACACATATTCTTAGTTGCATTCCTCCAGATAAAAATGGGAGAGATCCAGTATTAGGTAGCCTCAAGAATAAGCTAAAAAATTTATCCCTTGAATGGGTTGGATATTTATCTACAACAGGAGTATATGGGAACACTAAGGGTAATTGGGTTTCTGAGACTGATAAGGCTAATCCTTTTCACAACAGAAGTCAAAGGAGGTTAAATTGTGAAAAAGAATGGATTGAATCTGGTTTGCCTGTCCAAATTTTTCGATTACCAGGTATTTATGGACCTGGCAGGTCAACTTTTGAAGCAATAAAAAATAAAAAAATACGCGTTATCTCCAAAAAAAATCAAGTATTTTCAAGAATACATGTTGCTGACATTACAAATGCAATAATTTATTTATTGGATAATAAAAATTCCTTAAAATTTCATCAAATTATTAATATTGCAGATGATGAGCCTTGTTCTCAATTAGAAGTTATTCAATATTGCTACGATTTACTTGGCTTAAAAATGCCAAAACCAATATTATTTGAGGATGCAAAAGAAGAATTATCACCAATGGCTCAATCTTTTTGGATGGAAAATAGAAAAGTTTCTAATAAACTGTTATGCGAAACACTTGGATATAAACTAATTTATAAAAATTATAAAAAAGGTTTAAAAAATTGCTTTTTATCTAGTTAAAAAAATTTAAAAGTTTTTATGGATTTTCAAAATAAAAATAATGCATTTAAGTTAGTATTAACAGTGGGAGATGAGTCTGGGATAGGACCTGAAATAATCTTAAAAGCTCTTTGGTCTAATGAGATAACAAAAAATATTGATATTACCGTAGTTGGTTCAAAGAAGAATCTACTAAATACATATAA
This sequence comes from uncultured Prochlorococcus sp., assembly GCA_902596585.1. Lineage (GTDB taxonomy): Bacteria > Cyanobacteriota > Cyanobacteriia > PCC-6307 > Cyanobiaceae > Prochlorococcus_A. Next base: position 61,542 of record CACJUL010000005.1, on the reverse strand, counting down.
TCAACTCAGATCTTTAGGGTTAAAAAATCTAGCAAATCCTAAAAACTTAAAAATTCATGATCTCAAAATTTCTTCATCTGAGGATAACTCTAAATCAAGTCATGGTAATTCAAGTTTCTATTATTTAACAAAAGCAATTGAAATTGTAAAACAATTTCCTGATTCAGCACTTGTAACTGGACCAATTTGCAAGAAATCATGGTCACTCGCTGGTCATCACTTCTCTGGTCAAACTGAGGTATTAGCAAAATCTTGTGGAGTAAAAAATGTTGGAATGTTATTCACCGCCAAATCACCAATTACAGGTTGGAGATTTAATACTTTACTAGCTACAACCCACATAGCCCTTTGTGAAGTACCCAAAAAATTAACTAAAGAATTAGTCCAATCAAAATTAGATCTTTTCAAAGATTTTTGTAATACCTATATTGATAAACCTACTTTAAAAGTCGCTGGATTAAATCCTCATGCTGGTGAACAAGGAATTTTGGGCAATGAAGAAGAAGATTGGCTAAATGATGCATTAATTGATTGGAAAGAAAAGAATAAAGATACTAAATTATTAGGACCTTTATCACCAGATAGTTGCTGGAATTCTTCTGCAAAAGCTTGGAGAGAAAAAGATGTTGAAAAACATGATGGCATCCTCGCTATGTATCATGATCAAGGTTTAATACCAATGAAAGTTATTGCTCTTAATTACTCAGTAAATACTACAATAGGTTTACCTTTTATAAGAACATCTCCAGATCATGGAACTGGATTTGATATTGCTGGCAAAGGAATTGCAGAATCTCAAAGTATGATTGAAGCTATAAAAACAGCTATAGAAATTTCTAAAAATTCAAGATTGTTTAACACGCATTAAAACTTGACCAAATTCAACTGGAGTTCCATTCTCAACGAGGATCTCTACTATTTCAGCATTAAATTCAGATTCAATTTCATTCATTAACTTCATAGCTTCCAAAATACAAATAGTTTGACCAACTTTAACGTTATTACCTACTTCGACGAATGGATCCTCACCAGGCGCTGCAGCCCTATAAAACGTACCAACCATAGGAGAGGTTATTTCAGTGAGATCTGTACGTCCAAGAGGGGCTACCTGAGGTGCCTCAGGCTCATTAACGATTGAGATGTTATCTTTAATGGATTTTTGATTAGGAATAATTTGCTTATCAAATGAAGTATTTGAAACTAAATTATTATTTACTTGGTTTTGATTAAATAAATTCCGTTTTATTTCGAGTTTAAAATCTTCTCCCTCTAAAGAGAATTCTTGAATATCGCTTGTAGAAATTTTCTCTATTAAGCGATTTAGGTCTTCATGATCTAATTTCATAGCCATTAATTTTCACGTCCAAGATAACTATCGTTACGAGTATCAACTTTAATCATTTCTCCCACAGAAATAAATAAAGGGACCATAACTTGAGCACCTGTTTCCAGAATAGCCGGTTTAGTGCCCCCACTAGCAGTATCACCTTTAACTCCAGGGTCAGTCTCTGTAACTTTCAAAGTAATAGATATTGGAAGCTCTACTTCTAAAACTTTACCATTATGGAAAATTACATTGACCTCCATTCCTTCTTTCAAATACTTTGCGCCTTTGCCGATTTGCTCAGAGGAAAGTCTCGTCTCTTCAAAACTTGTCATATCCATAAAAACATAATCTCCAGACTCCACATAAGTATGTTGCAGGTTAGACTTCTCAAGGATAGCCTGCTGTACTGATTCTCCGGCACGAAAAGTTTTTTCAACCACGTTGCCGCTTTGAACTGATTTTAATTTTGTTCGCACGAAAGCAGAACCCTTACCAGGCTTGACATGTAGGAATTCTACAACACGCCAAACTTGTCCATCCAATTCAATGGTGGTACCCGTGCGAAAATCGTTACTGGAAATCATTCCTGTATTACATCCCCAAGGATCATAAACCTACAAGAGTGCTATGCAAAAATTCTTATCAAATCAGAACAAACTTTTTTTAATAACATTAATCGGAATTTTACAGGTTTTTCTGTTTAAACCGACTCAAGTTTTGGCTGATTTACCTACTGGAAATGCAGTAAAAGACCCTAATGCAATCCTCAGAAACGCCCTCCCTATCAAGCAAGTTGAGTTGCAAGAAATTCAACACAAACTAGAAGAAACTAGCGACCTTGTAAGAGGAGGAAGATGGCCCGCTCTCACGAAAACTGTTACAAAATGTCAATCTTTACTAAAAAAATACCAAAGTCGAATTATCCAAGAATTACCTAACGATAAAAAGAAAATTGCCGAAAAAACTTTTTTAGAACTTAAAGAAAATTTTGATAGCCTTCAAGATCACTCTAAATCAAAGGATAAGTACTCATTTATAGCAACTCGAAAAGATGCTTTAGATAAAATAGGTGGATTAGAAGAATATTTTCTACCAAATCAATTTCCTTATGAAATTCCAGAAGAATTTAATAATCTACCAAGATTGCTCGGCAGAGCAAAAGTAAATATTAAAACCTCCAAAGGAGACATGAAAGCAATTATAGATGGATTTAACGCACCACTTACAGCAGGTGCATTTATAGATTTATCTTCAAAAAACTTCTATAAAGATTTGCCAATTAATAGAGCAGAAGAATTTTTTGTACTGCAAACGGGGGATCCAGTTGGAGAAGAGATTGGTTATGTAGATCCTGAAACAAATCAGGAACGTCACGTTCCTCTAGAAATTAGAATTCCTGATGAAAAAGATACTTTTTATAATCAAACTTTCGAAGATCTAGGCCTTTATACAGAGACGCCAACACTACCTTTCGCAACTCTTGGAACTCTAGGATGGTCCCATTCAAATACTGCAGTTGATGATGGCTCATCTCAATTTTTCTTCTTTTTGTATGAAGCAGAATTAAATCCAGCAGGTCGCAATTTAATTGATGGAAGAAATGCTGCATTTGGCTATGTTGTAGATGGTTTTGATGTATTAGAAGAACTAACCAAAGATGACACAATAATCTCAATTGATGTTTTAGAAGGGATTGAAAACCTCAAATTAAATGCGTAAAGAATTAATAAAAGATATAGGAGAAAAAGAATTAATAAATAGGCTTGGAAAATTTATGCCTAAAAATCAAACTTCAGATGATTGTGCTTTAATCAAAGCGATAAGTAAAAAATTGCTTATAAATAATGATTCTTTGGTAGAAAATGTTCATTTTAATGACTTTACTATTTGCCCTCATGACCTTGGATGGAAAGCGGTTATAAGCAACATCTCTGACTTATTATCTAGTGGTAGCTATAAAACTGTAGGGATTACTATAAGTCTAATTTTACCTGCAAAAACTGAGTGGATATGGGTTGAAGAATTATATAAAGGAATTGACAAAGCCTTAAAAAAATATGGTGGAATAATTCTTGGAGGAGATTGCTCATTAGGGAATGAGAAAATTATCTCAATAACAGCCATTGGCATTCAAGGAGAACTTGAATTGCAAAGAAGCGCATGTAAACCAGGTGAGATTATTTTAACTACAGGAATTCATGGTCTTAGCAAGTTAGGATTTATGATGCAAAATAAATTAAATTCTGATAATGATGTAGCTCTCAATAAAAGATTAATTAAAAAATCTATTCAACATTTTTGTCGCCCAAGACTATACCCAAATTTTCTAAAAAATCTCCTTAAAACTCGCTCCAACAAAAAAATTAAGAGAATAGGATGTACCGATAGCAGTGATGGTTTATTTCAAGCAGTAGAAGATTTAGCAGTAGCAAGCAACTGCAAAGCAATTATCAATTACGAAATATTACCAAAGTATAAGGATTGGCCCGATGGAGATAAATGGGACGAATATTATTTTTATGGAGGAGAAGATTACGAATTAGTGTTTTCATTGCCCAAAAAATGGGCAAAAAAGTTATTAAAACTCGATAAAAATATTTACGAGATTGGTTATTTCTCTAATGGTGAACCGTCAATAGAATTTAAAGATAGTAATAAAAATAAATTATTGAAAAACACACCTTTTAAACACTTTTAATTATTCCCAGTTCTTAGCAACGATCTCTGCTAAATCAACTACCCTTTGACTATAACCCCATTCATTGTCGTACCAAGCAAGGACCTTAACAAGATTATCACCAATGCACATAGTAAGATCACTATCCACAATTGAGGATTCATTAGTTCCTGCATAATCACTTGAAACTAAAGGTTCATCTCCGTACTTAATGATGCCTTTCATTGAAGCTAGAGATGCTTCCTTGAGAGCATTATTTACTTCCTCGCTGGTCACAGACTTAGAAGATTCGAAGACGAAATCTACCGCTGAAACGTTTGGAGTAGGAACTCTCATTGCAATACCAGTCAATTTGCCTTTCATTTCTGGATAAACTAGTGCTACTGCTTTAGCAGCTCCTGTAGAAGTTGGTACGATATTTGTGGCAGCAGCTCTGGCCCTCCTTAAATCTCTATGACTATTATCTAAAATTCTTTGATCACCTGTATAACTATGAATTGTAGTCATCAAGCCTTTATTTATACCAAAAGTTTGGTCCAAGACTTTAACTACTGGAGCTAAACAGTTTGTAGTGCAACTAGCATTGCTCAAAATATCAAAATCTTTATGCTTATATGTATCAGCATTTACTCCAACTACATAGGTACCAACTCCAGCACCTTTACCAGGCGCAGTTAAGATAACTTTTTTTGCTCCAACTTCCAAATGCTTACTTGCGCCTACATCTGTATTAAAAACACCAGTTGACTCAATTACTAAGTCGACACCCCAGTCTTTCCATGGAAGGTTCATAGGATTTCTGTCTGAAAAACACTTAATAGTTTTGTTATTAATTACGAAAGTGTCGTCAGTATATTGAATATCAACGCCATCTAATTGACCAAGAACTGAGTCATATTTTAGTAGATGAGCATTAGTCTTAGGATCGGAAGTGACGTTTATACCAACAACTTCAATATTGGTATAAGCACCTCTACTAAGCCAACAGCGCATAAAGTTTCTACCAATTCTGCCAAAGCCGTTAATTGCAACACGCAAAGTCATAACTAAAAATTTCTAAATGATTAACCTAAGTTGCTGATCATACTGAATTTTGTGCAATAACGTAAGGTTTTTTTGATTTATTAAGCAAATAAGTCTAGTTTTGTATTAATTCAAGGGAAAAAAACATTTTTTTTTAAGAAAAAATACCAAAATTTTGCCAAGAAGTTATTTTAATTTAAGTAAAAGATAAAAATTGGATAAAGAATTACTTTCAAAAATTCATTTTCATTTTATTGGAATTGGAGGTATTGGAATGTCAGCAGCTGCAATAGGTTTGCTGAAAAAAGGTGCTTCAGTTTCAGGATCTGATTTAGTCAAAAACAATCTAACTAATAAATTAGAACAATTAGGAGCAATAATTTTTACTTCTCAAATTCAACAAAATATTGAATTTGTAACTTCAAAATTTAACAACAAATTGATTAATTTTGTTGTAAGCTCCGCAATTAAACCTGAAAATGAAGAATTTTCTTACTGTAGGATAAAAAATTTAACAATAAAGCATCGTTCAGAAATACTTGCAATGCTAATGCAAGCATATACAACACTAGCTGTAGCAGGCAGTCATGGAAAAACATCAACTAGTACATTTCTATCGACAATACTTGAGTTATGTACTCATAACTCATCTTCAATAACCGGTGGAATAATTCCTATCTACAACTCTAATTGTCATCTAGAAAATACAAAATACTTAGTAGCTGAAGTTGATGAATCTGATGGGACAATTAATAAATATAAATCTTCTATTGGAATCATTAATAACATTGATTTTGATCATTGCGATCATTTTTCTAATTTAGGTGAAGTTATATCTTCTTTTAGAGATTTTGCTGCTAATTCTAAAAAATTATTACTTAACTTTGATTGTAAAAACACGAGAAATAATTTTAATTCTGAAAATAAGTGGTCAAATATTACAGCAAACAACGTAACTTATGCGATAATCCCAACTGAAATCAATGAAAGTCATACAATTGGTGAATATTATGAGAAAGGAAAATTTATTAGTAGTTTAAATATTCCAATTCCAGGATTGCACAACTTATCTAATGTTACTGCAGCAATAGCTGCTTCAAGAATGTTGGGCGTAAAGTTTGTAGAAATTAAGAAAAAAATTAAATATCTTAAATTACCAAAAAGAAGATTTGAATTCAGAGGACAAATTAATCAAAGAAATATATATGATGATTATGCACATCACCCAAACGAAATAAAAGAAACAATAAAATTAGGAAGATTATTTATTAAACAAAAACATAACAATGACTCTCCAAAAAGCAGATTAATAGCTATTTTTCAACCACATAGATACTCTAGGGTAAATCAATTTGCGAAAGAGTTTGCTAACGAGTTATCAAAAGCTGATGTTATTTACGTAACTAGTATTTATGGAGCAGGAGAAGAAAACAAAGATAAAATAAATTCGAGAATTATCACTGATCTGATTTATCAACAAAACAAAAATGTTAGTTATATAAATAATTATTATGTGATTAGGGAGAACTTTTACGAATTAACTCAAAAGGGGGATTTAATTTTGAATATGGGAGCTGGTGATTGTGATAATTTCTGGTCAATTTTGAATGAAAAAAACAATACAATATCTGATTAATGAATAAAAAAAATTTTTCTGAAAACTGCGATCTTAGTTTTTATACAACAATAAAAGTAGGTGGAATCGCTGAATATTTCGCCGAACCAAGAAACATGCAAGAATTTTCTGATCTAATAAAATGGGCAAATTTAAATGAACAAAGATGTCAAATAATAGGCGCAGGTTCAAATCTTTTAATAAACAATATTTTCATAAAAGGTTTAGTTATTTGTACAAAAAAATTGAAAGGATTAATGATAGAACCAAATTCTGGCATTGTTGAAGCAGAAGCAGGTGTAATGCTCCCGACATTATCTAATACTCTCGCTAAAAATGGATTGCAAGGAGGCGAATGGGCTGTCGGAATTCCGGGAACTTTAGGAGGAGCAATCTATATGAATGCTGGTACAGGTAATTTATCGCTGGCAAAGAATCTTATTTCTGTAAAAGTTATTAATAATAAAACTCGTGAAAAACTTGAAATTTATAAAAAAGATATCAATTTTAAGTATAGATTTAGCTCTTTTCAAAGTAATGATTTAGCAATTATTAGTGCAAAACTACATTTTGAACCTAATGGCAATCTCGAAAAATTAATAGAAACAACTAAAAATAACCTCAAATTAAAAACAGAAACACAGCCATATCATCTACCAAGTTTTGGGAGTGTTTTTAAAAATCCTGAAAATAATTATGCAGCAAAAATTATTGATGATATGGGTTTAAAGGGATTTCAAATTGGGGGAGCTGAAATTTCTACAATGCATGCAAACTTTATAGTAAATAATTCATCAGCGAGTTCAAAAGATATTTTTGAATTAATAACTGTAATTCAACAAAAAGTACTACAAAAAAAAGGGATTTATCTACAACCCGAAGTAAGAATGATTGGTTTTGAGTATCCTAATTAAAGAAACTTTTTTTACAAAATGGCCGGTTTTGGACTTCCTAACTTTGGGCAACTTACAGAAGCTTTTAAAAAAGCAAAGCAAATTCAACAAGATGCACAAAAATTACAAGATGAACTTGAAAAAATGGAGATTGAAGGAATAAGTGATGATGAAATGGTAAAAGTATGGATAAGTGGGAACCAGCTACCATTAAAGGTAGAAGTACAAGAAAATATATTAAATTCCAATAAAGAGACAATAGAGGAAAATATTTTACAAGCTATACAAAGAGCTCACGAATTATCTACTACAACAATGAAAGAAAGAATGAATGATTTGACAGGAGGATTAAATCTTAATCTTCCTGGTTTTGATAATAATGATTCTTAGAAGACTCGATCATCTTTTTATAAAAAGAATATCTTTCGAAAGATTTATTCAAATTGCAACCCTCATCATTCAAATGTAAGCAGTTGCGAAATTTACACCTAATTCCTTCATCGATTATTTGTTTATTTATCTCGGGATAGAGATTTGGCAACAAATTAATATCAACCTCTAGAGGTTGCATATTAAAACCGGGAGTATCAACAATGTAACTTTTATTTGATAGTGAAAACAACTCAACATTCCGGGTAGTGTTTTTTCCTCTTTTAATTTTATGGGAAACAGGGGCAGTATTATTTTTAAGACCTGGAATAATCATATTGAGCAAAGTAGTTTTACCAACACCAGATGGGCCCATAAATATCGAACATTTTTTTTGCTTTAACTCAGCTAATAAATTTTCATAGCAATCAGATTTCTGTAAATTTAAAAAGATCGCTTGATAACCCCAGCTACTAAATTTATCAAGTAATAACAATCTTTTTTTTTCTGATATTAAATCACACTTCGTTAATACTAATGAAACTTCAACACCTAACGATTCTGCTGATATCAAAAATCTATTAACTTGAGATAAATTTAACTCTGGCTCCTCAACGGAAAAAGTAATATAAATGTTGGAAACATTTGCAACTGAAGGTCTAATTAATAAATTTTTTCTTTTTTTAAGACTCGTTATTACAGCACGTTTACTTTTCAATTCAATGTTATTAATTACTACTTCGTCCCCAACATAAATTAATTGATTTTTAAAGTTTATAGACTTCCTAACCTTACATAAAAATCTCTCACTATTATCAAAGTTTTCTTTATTTTTTAAGTCAACCAAAAAATATTGATTGAATTTTTTCGTAACTAAACCTGAATATTTACTATCAATTTTCATTCAAAATTTTTATTTGCAAAGATTTTTTATGTTCATTTATTTGCTTAAATAAAAATCCCATCTCTTTTAAATTACTTATTACCATTTCTTCTGGTTCTCCTTTATCTAATTCAACTATAAGTTGTTCATTTTTAGATAATTTTTCCAAAGCCAATTTGATTTTGACGACATTTAAAGGGCATGGAACCGATTTAAGATCCAAATACTTTGAGGCAATCATTAAGATTCTTTACCAAATAACTTACTAAACAATCCACTACTTGAATTGATATTTTTATCTGAATATTGAGAAGCCAAACCCTCTAAAAGCTTTCGCTCCTCCTCTGTGATGCGAGTTGGTAACTTTACTTTTACTAAAACTTCATGATTTCCTCTTGCAACTGGATTACCAAGTCTAGGGACACCTTTATTCTCAAGTGAAAGAGTTGTATTAGGCTGAGTTCCACTAGGGATGTTCAAATTAACACTGCCATCAACTGTAGTAATTTTCACAGTATCTCCCAAAATAGCCTGCAAATAATTCACAGCTATTTCTGAATAAATAGTTACACCATCCCTTTTTAATTTTGAATCACTCTTTACCTTGATAAAAACATAAAGATCTCCAGCTGGTCCTCCTCTCAAGCCAACGTTACCCTCTCCAGAAATTCTTAATTTAGTGCCTGTATCAACTCCTGCTGGGATATTAATTCGTAATTTTTTTCTGACTTGCTTTACTCCATTTCCACCACAACTTGTACATGGATCTGCAATTATTTGTCCAACTCCATTACATGTAGGACATTCGCCAACTTGAGTAAAATTACCAAATGGTGTTCTGGTAGCTCTTCGAACTTGTCCACTTCCTCCACACGTTGCACAAGTTTTTGGGCCACTTCCTTGCTTGGCTCCTGACCCCTTACAGACTTCACATGTCTCTAGATGTGGAATTTTTATTTCTTTTTGTTGACCAAATATTGCATCTTTAAAATCTACGTTCAAATCGTATCTTAAATCATCTCCTTGTTGAGGACCTCTTCTTTGAGTTCTGCCGCCTTGTGGATTTTGTCCACCAAAGCCATTAAAAAAAGTTTCAAATAAATCCGCAAAGCCACCCATATCTCCCATATCAGGCATCCCGGCTGCACCACCTAAACCAGCCTCTCCGAACTGGTCATATCTAGCTCTCGTTTCAGGATCAGCTAACGCTTCATAAGCCTTGCCAATTTCTTTAAATTTATCTTCAGCACCAGGTTCTTTATTAACATCAGGATGATATTGTCTTGCTAATTTTCTATAAGCCCGTTTTAGAGTGTCCGCATCAGCATCTCTTGAAACTCCAAGTATTTGGTAAAAATCAGCCATTAGATAATGCTCAAGTAAAAATTTGGAGACTATACTTCCTCAGAAGTACTTTCTTCTGAATCAATACCCTCTTCAACTTTATCCTTTTCTACCTCCTCTTGTGAATTTTGTTTACCAGGTCCCATAGAGACTTTTACTAAAGCATGTCTCAAAACTTTACCATCTAAATGGTATCCGCGCTGCAATTCTTCTATGATCAGGTCTTCTTCATATTCTTCACTAGGCTCTCTTAATACTGCTTCGTGTAAACTCGGATCAAATTGCTGACCAACAACTCTCATTGGGGCAACTCCTTGTTGTTTTAATACTTCTACTAGTTGCTTATATAAGCCTTGATAACTTCTATGGAGAGCTTGTGCTTCTTCACTTTCAGGCTTCAGTTGCTGTCTCGCTCTTTCAAAATTATCAACGATAGGAAGTATTGCAGTTAAAGACTTAGAAACAAGTTGAATTTTTAGTTCATCCTGGTCTCTAGACTGCCTTTTTCTAAAATTATCAAAATCCGCTGAAATTCTCACATATTGATTTTTTAATGTTTCATGCTCTTTTTCTAACTGTTCTAACCTTGCATCATTATTGGAAATAGAATTTTTTAATTCCTCAGTATTTATTCCTTCTTCTTTTTGAGAAGTTACTTCATCATTTTCAATAGTTTGATCTTCTTGAGCAGCATTATCTTCAGAAGGATTTTCCTGATGAGAAACTTCATTTTCTTTATCATCAATATTGTCTGATTGATTTTCAATCATTTTCCAAAAAATTTATTAAAACCATTTTCCATGAAAGTGATGCACAAAACAAGTTGCGGAAGGCCGCACAAATAATTATTCTGGAACAAACCTTAATGCTAGCCCATTATTACAGTATCTTTTCCCTGTTGGAGGTGGTCCATCATTAAAAACATGTCCTTGATGTCCTCCACATCTAGAACAATGATATTCCGTTCTTGGGACAATTAACTTAAAATCTACCTTTGTTTCAATTGATCCCTCGATAGAGTCCCAAAAGCTTGGCCATCCTGTGCCACTATCAAACTTTTTTTCTGAAAGAAAAAGAGGCAAGTCACACCCTGCACAATGAAAAACTCCTTTTCTTTTCTCATTATTTAATTTGCTACTGAATGCTCTTTCAGTTCCTTCCTCTCTCAAAATATAAAAAGATTCCGGACTAAGCCTTAATTTCCATTCATCTTTTGTTAAATTCCACTCTTCTTTAGAAGAAAGCGAGGAAGCAAATACTTGCATAGGCTTAAAGATTATTTTAAAGATTGACATAAAAGGAATTAGAATAAAAGTTCTTCTTGATAAAAATTGATTCATATATTCAAATCACATAGAAATAATGCATACCATCAATACTAATTCTATTAAAAATATTCATAAATTAAGTGTTGCACCAATGATGGATTGTACTGATAAACATTTCAGAATGATAATGAGAAAAATAAGTTCTAAAGCATTGTTATATACAGAAATGATTGTGGCCCAAAGTCTGTTATACACAAATAAAAAAGAAAAATTTTTAGATTTTAATAATGAAGAACATCCTATATCAATTCAGTTTGGAGGAGATAAACCTGAAATCCTTAAAGAGGCAGCCAAAATGGCACAAGATTGGGGTTATGACGAAATAAATTTTAATGTTGGCTGCCCGAGTCCAAGAGTCTGTTCTGGAAATTTTGGCGCTTCGCTTATGAAAGACCCCGAAAAAGTAGCACGATGTATTGAATCTTTAAAAAATAACTGCAGCATACCAGTTACTATTAAACACAGAATCGGTGTAGACAACGAAGATAGTTTTCTAAATTTAAATAATTTCGTTAGGTATATTGCAGATGCTGGGGCAGACAGATTTATAGTTCATGCTAGGAAAGCGATATTAAAGGGTCTAAATCCAAAACAAAACAGAACTATACCTCCCCTAAAGTATGATGTAGTAAAAAAATTAAAAGAATTAAATCCAAAATTACTGATAGAAATAAATGGTGGTTTTACGAATATCGATGAATCGTTAAATGCTCTGAATGATTTTGATGGTGTAATGATTGGAAGATCAGTATATAAACATCCCTTAAGGTGGTCCGAAATTGATCAAAAAATTTATGGGATCACTAAAAAACCTTATTCTGCATCAAATATTATTTTCTCACTGATTCCTTATATTGAGGAACATTTGTCTAATGGAGGAAGATCTTGGGATATTTGTAAACATCTTATAAATTTAGTTGAAGGTATACCGAAAGCTAAAATTTGGAGAAATCAAATTTCAGTTAAATCTATAAAAAAAGAATTAGACATTAAATACCTTATGAGGTTAACGTCTAAGCTTGAAGAAATAGGCTACTAATTATCTTCGTTTGAGATATTACCTTCATTAGAAACTCCTCTTTTTCTTCTACTTCTACCACTCTCATATTCAGAATTATCTGGAGAACTTCCATAACTTCTATCTTCCCATCCTTCCGCACCAGAAGGCTTGTTAGTATAGGAATTACTACCACCGCCATAATTACCACCGCCGTAACCACCATAATTACCACCGCCGTAACCACCATTATTGCCGCCGCCGTAACCACCATTATTACCGCCGCCGTAACCACCAGTGTTACCGCCGCCATAACCACCAGTGTTACCGCCGCCATAACCACCACTGTTACCGCCGCCGTAACCGCCGCCTCTACCTCCTCTACGAGATCCACCGCCAGAGCCTCTTGGCTCAGCCTTGTTAATTCTGAGTGGTCTACCCATAAGCTCTGTGCCTTGTAAACCATCAATAGCTTTTGACTCAATTGATTCATCTGCCATCTCAATAAATGCAAATCCCCTTTTTCTTCCAGTATCTCTTTCAAGAGGAAGAGAACAATTTAATACTTCACCAAAAGGGGCAAATAATTGAGAAACATCTTCACGCTCTGCACGGAAAGGCAAATTGCCAACAAAAATACTCACTTTAAACTCAACAAAGAAAAATTACCTAATAAAAAACTACACTAAGCAGTGTTTTAGCATTACTCATTTATTCTACTTCAAAGAATCCCCAAGTTGTAGAAAAAGAATTAAGATTCAAATTAACAATTTTTTCTTCCAATTATTAACTTCCTTTTCTACTTGCAAAAAACCAGTTCCACCTAGACTAGTTCTTGACTCAACGACATTACGAGGTTCAAGGTCAGCAAAAACATCCTCATCGAATTCCGGATGAAATTTTTTAAATTCATCAACTTTGAGATTTTTAAATAATATATTTCTCTCTAAGCAATATTTAACGATTTCTCCCACGACTTGATAAGCGGTTCTAAAAGGAACCTGTTTTCCAACTAGGTAATCTGCCAAATCAGTAGCATTAGAAAAATCATTTTCTACTGATTCAGATAAATTTTTAATATTAAATTCAATTCCCTCATTAATTAATATAGTCATTGCTTTAATACAAGAAGAAAGAGTATTTGCAGTATCAAATATTGGCTCTTTATCCTCTTGGAAATCTTTATTATAAGCAAGTGGTACGCCTTTAACCATGGTTAATAATGCTTGAAGATGTCCATACACTCTTCCCGTTTTTCCTCTTATCAATTCTGGAACATCAGGATTTTTTTTCTGCGGCATTAAGCTACTGCCAGTTGCACATTTATCTGTTAATTTTGCGAAAGAAAATTCATCAGTTACCCACAAAATTATTTCTTCAGAAATTTTACTTAAATGAGACATTGCCAGAGCAGATGCAGAAACAAACTCTATACAAAAATCTCTATCACTAACAGCATCAATACTATTTTTATAAATCTTTTCAAAACCTAATTCCGCAGCTGTAAAGTTCCTGTCTATTTTTATTTTTGTTCCAGCTAATGCTGCAGCTCCTAATGGGGAAGTATTAACTCTTGATCTGACTTCCTTAAACCTTTCACGATCTCTTTGGAACATTTCTAAATAAGCCAACAAATGATGAGCTAAAGATAAAGGTTGTGCTCTTTGCATATGTGTATAGCCAGGAATCAAAGTATAGATATTTGATTTTGCAAGATTTAAGAAAGACTTTTGCAAATCTTTTATTAAAACTTCAAGATCATCAATTTCTTTTCTTAGCCATAAACGAATATCTGTACCAACCTGATCATTTCTACTTCTACCTGTATGTAATTTTTTTCCCGTTTCACCAATTAAACTTATAAGTTTTTCTTCTATACAGTAATGTATATCCTCAGATGGTGGACTAGGTGAAAAATTACCCTCCAAATACTCAACTTTTATAGACTCAAGACCATTAATAATCTTTATAGTTTCAGTACTAGTTAGAACATTTGTTTTGCCAAGCATTTTTGCGTGTGCAATTGAACAATCTAAATCTTCTAAAATAAGTTTTCTATCAAATTCTATTGAAGCATTAAACTTTTCGATAAAAGGATTCAGAGAACTATCAAATCTATTACTCCAAACTTTTGCCATATCAAGTAAAAACTTTATATATCTAATAAAGCATTTTTTTATATAGGTGACAAAAAATAGCTACTTTAATTGAAATACAACCATAGATGCATCATCTTCGAGATGTCTATTTTGTCCTGTAAAATCATCCAATTTTTTAAATATTTTATTTAAAATTTCTTGGGATGTATAAGACTGCTTACATAATTTTGAAAGAGTTTTAATTAATCTGTCTTCATCAAATCTTTCGCCTAAAGAGTTAGAAGTATCTATTACTCCATCAGTATAATAGAGCAACAAATCATTTTCGCTTAGCTTAATTTCACCGCACGAATATTCAGCATTTTTTTGTAGTCCAAGTACAAATCCTTCTGCGTCTAATTTTATAATTTTCTGATCTGAGTTTTTCCAAAGTAGAGGAGGGTTATGGGCAGCATTGGCAAATCTCAATTTTCTAGTTCTTGGGTCATAGTCTGAATAAAATAGTGTCACAAATCTATGTGATTGATCTAAATCATTTATTGCTAGTTGATTCAAATCATGCAAAATTCTATCTGGAGGTAAACCTGTAAGAACTTCTGCACGTAACATTCCTCTTAGCATAGTCATTAGAAGTCCTGCCGGAATTCCTTTACCCATAACATCACCTATTACTAAAGCCCATCTAGCTTTTTCTTTTCTTTTTTCTGAGATATTCGTCTTTAAAGACATAAAATCATAATAGTCTCCTCCTAACTGGAGCGCTGGCCTGCAATGTGCAGCAAGGTCCACACCATAAATAATTGGGCAATAGTCAGGAAGCAATTGAGACTGTATTTCAGCTCCAGTAGAAATTTCTCTATCTACATTTTCATGTTTTTTCTTGGTTTTGATTAAACAATAGTTTTCTAACCCAACAGCAAGACAATTTTGAATGAAAATAAAATTACTATCATCAGAAATAGATTCCTTTGATAAATTATTGTTAAAAATATAAATAAATCCTCTACACTTACCTCTAGATAAAATTTTTTTTGTTTCAATTGTATATTCTTTAAAATTATTTTTTAAGGTTTTTTCAAAAGTTAAAATTTCTTTTATTTTAAAATTTTTAGAAAAATCAAATTTATAAAGAAAACTATTAATTTCTTGTTGAATTTTTAAAAATCTATTATTAGCAGAAATTTTTATATTTTCATGCCATACTTCTCCATCATAATTTAGAGGAATAATTACAATTATTTTTTCATTAAAAATATGTTTTAATATCAAGCATACATAATCCAAAAATTTATTTACATTGGAAAAAGATTGCAAGTAATATGCTAATGAAGATGCAATTTCTGTAAATTTGTTTTTGTTTTTTAATGATGCTGAAGATTCATTGTCTAAAAACTTTTGAATAAATTTGCTTGTAAATAATTTTTCTTTTTGAATATTTTTCACAACAAGGTTAATAGATAAATATGTTTTAACATTAAATTTATATTTTTAAAAAAATTTAACTAAATATTTATTTATCTGCAAGCATAGCCTCCACAAATTCATAGCTATTAAAAGGTCTCAAATCTTTTATACCTTCTCCAGCTCCAATAAATCTTATAGGTAAATTAACTTCTTCAGAAACAGCTAAAGAAACACCACCTCTTGAAGTACCATCCAATTTGGTAATAATTGCTCCGCTTAAATTTGCTGATTTAGCAAAACTTTTTGCTTGCTTTAGACCATTTTGACCTTGACTTGCATCTAACACTAGCAATGATTCAACGATTGCATCAGGAACTTTTTTATCAATAATTTTTTTTATTTTTGCTAATTCATCCATCAAATTATTTTTTGTTTGCAATCTACCTGCTGTATCAACTAATAATAGGTCAATATTTCTTTTTTTTGCAGAATTTATTGCATCAAAAACTACAGCAGCAGGGTCAGCATTTTTTGATTGATTAGAGATAACATCAACATTACTCCTTTCACCCCATACTTTTAATTGTTCTACTGCTGCAGCTCTAAACGTATCAGCAGCAGCTATCAAAGTTTTATACTTACTCCTTGATGACAAATATGCTAATTTTCCTAAGGTAGTAGTTTTACCAACGCCATTAACTCCAACTAAAAGCCAAACATTTAACTTACCCTTTTGAGGCACTAAAATATTTGTGCCAGAATTTTTTATTGGTTTATCAATAATCAATTTCAATTCCCTCTTCAAAAATTTTATTCCTGCTTCCCCACCAACAACTTCTTCATTTAATTTTTTTCTAAGAGAACCTATAACTTTATCCGTGGAATCAATGCCAACATCAGCTCTTATTAATAAAGTCTCTAAATCATCAAGAGATTCAGGAGTAAGAGGATCATCTCCCAATTTTTCCAATAATTCCGAAACAAATCCTTTTCGTGTTTCTTCTAATCCTCTTCTTAATTTAGTTAACCAATCAATTTCATCTAAAGTAATTTGATTTACTTTTTTTCCTTGAGCGGCTAATACCATTGCTGACCAAGTAAAATTATCATCGAATTCTCCCAATTCAAGCTCATCAACGGTTTCTGGCTTTTTAGGAGGATTTTCTTTAGTTCCATTATCGATAAAGCTTTTTTGTTCTTCCTTCTTTTGTAATTCTTGTTTTTGTTCTTCCTTCTTTTGTAATTCTTGTTTTTGTTCTTCCTGTCGTTTTTTTAAAAGTGCATAAGCTTGCTCAGCCCACTCTCTTGAATTATCAGAATTAGTATTAGTCATTAATTATTTATTAAAGCTGACTTAGTAAATATTAAAATATTATTTATTAATATCAAATAATTATGGCAATTTAACTGTTTGTAATCTCCTTAAAACGCCATTAATAAATTTTCTTCCTTGCATATCACTATATTTATTAGCCAAATTAACTGCCTCATCACAAGCGACAGCGATAGGTGTACTCAAAAAATTAATATCAACATAAGCCAAACGAAGAATATCTCTATCAATTCTTGGTAATCTTTTAAATCTCCAGCCTTCCATAGCTTTATCAATATCTGAATCAATAATTGTAAGGTTATTAATAATATTACTAATCCTTTGATTAACATCATCTCTAATATCAATTTGATCACTAGAAACAATTAATTTTGGAAAATCTAAAGTAACTGAAAGTGTATTCATTACAGTTTCAATTTTTTTTAAAGATTTTTTTAACTCATCTCTAACATTTGAAAAAGAAGAATCAATCCCTTCATGCAATTCACTTTCTAATATTTTTTGTGATGCATTTTCTAACTCAGATTCGCAATTATCTAATTCATCTCTGCAATGGTTTATTAAAGAATCTAAAGCAGATTCAAAAATCTCTTCTATTTGAACTTTATTTAATTTGAAATCCCCTTTATCTTTTATTAGGCCTAGAGAAATTAAAGATAATTCTCTAGATAAAGATTTATTATTATTCATCAATTAAGAAGAAGTATTAGTGGAAGCGCGCAATTGAGAAAATAATTTTGCAAATGTTGGATTTGTAGTATTATTTTTCTCATCAGGATTAACAATCCCAGCGGAAATAATTGTTTTAAAAGCATCTTCAACCGAAATATCCAAATCCTTTACAGAAGACTCAGGCACCAATGTATACCAACCGGTAGTTGGGTTAGGCGCAGTAGGTATGAAGACACTTAGCAACTTTTCTTCCAATTTTGTCTGAAGAGAAGGACCTACATCACCAGTTACAAAGCCTACGCTATAAAGACCTTCACGTGGATATTCAACTAAGACAACTCTTCTAAAACGATTAGATTTATTACTTAAAAAAGTTTCGAGTAATTGTTTAAGAGTTTTATATACTGCCCCTGCGACAGGAATTTTTGATAAAGTACCTTCGCCAAATTCAAGTAACCATCTTCCTACAAAATTTCTTGCCATTAAGCCAATAAGCAAAATGGCGAGTAAAGGAACAGTTAAGCCTAATGTGAGATTAATTAAATCTTGTAGTAAAGGATTTAAATTAATAAAAGGGTTTAACTGCTTAGGAACAGATGTAACTAATGTTAGAACAAATTTACTAACTAATGATGACAGCCAGATGGTTGTTGCTAAAGGTATTACAACCAACAATCCTGCTATTAGATCATTTTTTAGATCTTGTTGAAGCCTAGATCCTAGGTTCGAATCTTGTTTTTGATTAGATTCAACCAAAATAACCTTTTTAACTAAAATAATTTTACTAATAATTTAACTGTTTTTATTCAATTAGCATATATTTTTATTTAATAAATTTAAATTATTTATTAGTTTCTACCGAAAAAATAAACTTTTTACAAAAATTATACATAATAAAGAAATGACCAATACTCTTCAAGACAAAAAAGAAATAAGTAAAAAATTAAAAGAAAAAGCAATTAATGAAGGTTTTACAATATCTGGAATTGCTTCAATACCAGGTAGCTCGCGCTTAAAATTAAGAACTCTTGCATTAGATAGATGGTTATCAAATAACCATCACGGTGAAATGAAATGGATGGAAGCAGAGAGAAGGAAAAACATAAACTCGCTACTTGAAGGAGCAAAAAGTGTTCTTAGTGTTGGATTTAATTATTTGAGTTCAGAAAACAACAACGAAAACAAAACCTTCAAAATAGGGAAATTTGCTCAAGGCGAAGATTACCATAAAGTAATTTCCAAAAAATTAAAAAACATTGGTAAATGGATTAACCGAGAAATTCCAGATTGCAAATGGAAAATATGTGTTGACAGCTCGCCTCTTCTTGAAAAAGCCTGGGCTGAAGAATCTGGTCTTGGTTGGATAGGTAAAAATAGCAATTTAATAAGCAATAAAAATGGTTCTTGGCTTTCATTAGGCTTTATGATCCTTACAAAAGAATTAGTGCCAGATAAACCTCATCAATCACTTTGCGGAAAATGTGATAAATGCATTGAACATTGTCCGACAAAAGCGATAATAGAACCCTTTGTAATAAAATCAGATCTATGTATTGCATATCACACAATAGAAAATAGAGAGAAAACCATCCCAAAAATAATAGAAAAAAATTTAAGTGGATGGGTTGCAGGATGTGATATGTGTCAAGATGTTTGCCCTTGGAACCAATCAGTACCTTACAACAATACTGTTGAAACTAAACCAAAAGAATGGATTAAAAATTTTAATAATGATTTATTAAATTGGAATGATAAAACTTGGGATGCAAATCTTAAAGGAACTACCCTTAAAAGGATCAAACCATGGATGTGGAGAAGAAATATAAAAGCAAATCTAAAAAATAAAATATGAAAAAGGTTTTTAAAAAGATAATTTATATCTCTTTCATATGTTTTTACTTTTTTAAAGTAAATCAAGTTCAATCGCTTGTCCCGTATTACTATTTACCAACAAGAAAGACTTTACAAAATAATAGCTTATCTATTGGTAAAAATGCATATCAGCTTTTATATTTTGGACAATATAAACAAGGACTTAGCTTAGCAAAATTAGCTGTAAAAATAAATAAAAAAGATGAAAAACTATGGTTAATTTTATCTGAAGCACAGGTAGCTAACAATTTATATAAAAACGCATTAAATTCCTTGATAAAAGCACAAAAACTTAATCCAAAAAATAGCGAAATATATTTTGCTCAAAGTAATATTTATATCAAAATTTCACAACTAAAAAAAGCAAAGAATGCTTTAGAAACTGGCTTAAGATTCGAACCGAATAACCATAATGCAATTTTTCAATTAGGAAATATTTTATTAATGGAGAAAAAATATTCTGAAGCTATCAAGTTATTTGATGAAGCTATAAAAATAAAACCTACTTTCTGGCAAGCAATTAATAATCAAGGAATAGCTTATTTTGAAAAAAACAAAATAAATCTTTCTATAAAACTTTTTAAAAAAGCAATCTCAATAGAAGAAAATGCTGAACCATTACTAGGACTTGCCTCGTGTTTAAGAATAAAAGATATAAATTTGTCACTTAAGCTAGCAAAAAAAGCTTTAACAAAAAATTATAAATACGTAAACTATGAATATAGAAAAGAACAGCTATGGGGGGAGAAATTACAAACAGCAACAAAAATCCTTTTACAGAATGAGCAACTTACAGAAGATGTAATATTGGCAAAATCTAAAATAAATGCATCTTCTTAATTTGGAATACTGGTAAATATTTGTTTACGTATTAGTCTTAATTTAATTAATCAATAAATACTTAATTTCCGCTGCTAATGGATAAGAAAAATATTACTTCTATCTCCCTCCAAGAAGAAATGCAACGTTCTTATCTGGAATATGCGATGAGTGTAATAGTTGGTCGAGCTCTTCCAGATGCAAGAGACGGGCTTAAACCTGTCCAAAGGAGAATACTTTTTGCAATGTATGAATTAGGTTTAACACCGGATAAACCATTTAGAAAATGTGCAAGGGTTGTTGGAGATGTACTTGGAAAGTACCATCCCCATGGAGATCAAGCTGTATACGATGCATTAGTAAGATTAGTCCAAGATTTTTCAACAAAATATCCTACTCTTGACGGCCATGGAAACTTTGGATCTGTAGATAATGATCCACCAGCAGCAATGAGGTATACTGAAACCAGATTAGCGCCTATAGCCCACACAGGTTTTCTAGAAGAAATTGGATCAGAAACAGTAAGTTTCTCAAATAACTTTGATGGTTCACAAAAAGAACCAGATGTCCTTCCTGCTCAACTGCCTTTTTTATTATTGAATGGTTCATCAGGTATTGCGGTAGGAATGGCAACCAACATTCCTCCTCACAACCTAGGTGAAATAGTTGATGGTTTAATTGCCTTAGTTGAAAATGAAGATATAAGTTATAAAAGTCTTTCTAGGATAATTAAAGGCCCTGATTTTCCTACAGGTGGAGAATTAATTTATAGCCGCACAATACAAGAAGTATACGAAACAGGAAAGGGTTCAATAACAATAAGAGGTGTTATAAATACAGAAGAAATAAATTTAGGCAAGGGTAAACATAAACGAAATGCATTAGTTATTACAGAACTTCCATATCAAATCAGCAAAGCAGGTTGGATTGAAAAACTAGCAGAACTTGTTAATACAGGAAAGATTAATGGGATCTCTGATATTAGAGATGAAAGCGATAGAGATGGAATGAGAATTGTTATAGAGTTAAAAAAAGATTCTAATGCTGAACTCGTTATCTCTAATTTGTATAAAAAAACAACTCTACAAACAAACTTTGGTGCAATTTTTTTAGCTTTGATTAAAGGTAAGCCAATACAGCTAAACTTAAAGAAATATCTAAAGTATTTTCTTGAATTTCGAGAAGAAACGATTAGAAAAAGAACTAATCATTTTCTAAAAAATACTCTTGAAAAACTAGAAACGTTAAAAGGTTTATCTAAAGCAACAAAAGATATTAAAAAAGTAATAACCACTATAGAAAACTCAGAAAATACTGCTGAAGCTAAATCAAAATTAATTGATAATTTTTACCTAAGTGAAAAACAGGCAAATTCAGTTTTAGAAATGCCACTAAAAAAATTAACAACGCTTGAAAGAAAACAAATAGATGATGATATAAAAAAGTTGGAAGAAAAGAAGGACTATTTTCAGAAATTATTAGATAATAGGAAGTTATTACTCAAATTACTAATAGAAGAATTATTAATATTAAAGAAAAAATATAATATCAAAAGAAAAACAAAGATACTTAAAAATATAGATCAAAATGAAGAATTAGAATCAATCAATAATCAAATATTAAAGGAATTTATCGATAAAAAAACAAAATTATATATAGATAATCGACTTTATTTAAAGAAGTTGATTCTCAATAACTATAAAAAATCATTTGAGGATGTAAATAAAATTATTGAAAATAAAAACATTCAAAAATTTATTTGTAATTTAGATAAAAAATTAAAAATAATTGGAATCACTTTTACTGGAAAAGTTTTTAATATTGATTGGGAATCAAATATTAATAATGACTTTAAATTAGATAACAAAAGCTTAGGAAATATTGATCCTAATGAAATAATAAATTTTCATTCAATTAAAAAAGGTATAAATAATTATTTATGTATCTTGAACTCGGACGGGAGATTTAAAAAAGTTTTATTTGACGAAGACATGATTAAAAGTAATAGATCTTTTACAATAACAAAATTAAAAAATAATATTAAAATAGTAGATTCATTTATTTCTAATGAAGAAAATAATTTTGTAATTTTAACCTCAATTGGAAGAATCTTTAAATTTGATTTGTCAAATAAAATGTTAACACCTACTTCTAAACAATCTCAAGGATTAATGCTTGCAAAACTTTTGCCTACTGAAAAAATTGTTTCTTGTTGTTCCTTTCGAAATGGAGAGTATATATATTTGGTTTCTAAAAAGGGGAAAATATTTTGTATTAATTGTAATGAAATTTATTTCGCTAATGAATATAATTTGGGTTATGTAAATGAAAAAACTCAACTTAAAAATGATTATTTCTTCAAAATTTTACCAAGTAACTATTACCTTGATATTGAAACTAATAAAAATAAATCTGCTAGATTAACCGTTGATAAATTAAATTTTAAATATAATAAGTCAAGTTTTTTAATAGACTTTTTAAAATTAGATAAAAACGAATATCTTGAGAATTGTTTTCGACTAGAAAAATTTATTGACTAAGATTTATACTCATTTTCAACCCAATTCAAATACTCTTGAGTTACTGTTCCTGTTATATAAGATCCAGTAAAACAACTCATCTCTAAATTTTTAATTGGTGAATCACTTATTATTGATTTACGTAAATTTTCAACACTTTGATAAACAAGATTATCAATTTGAAGTTGATTAGCAATTTGAGTGATCGTCCTATCATGAGCTATTAATTCATCTCTATTTGGCATATTGATTCCATATACATGAGGAAATCGTACTGGAGGTGCCGCTGATGTAAAAAAAACTTTATTTGCTCCTGCATCTTTCGCCATCTGCACAATTTCTTTTGAAGTTGTACCCCTGACAATAGAGTCATCGACAATTAACACGTTTTTATTTTTAAACTCTGTACTCATTGCATTTAATTTCTGTCTAACAGATTTCTTACGTTTTTGCTGACCGGGCATTATGAATGTTCTTCCAATATATCTATTTTTAAAAAAACCTTCTCTATATTCAATACCTAACTGTCTTGCAACTTGCATAGCTGCAGGTCGAGAAGAATCTGGAATGGGCATTACAACATCTACATCTCCGGAATTAATATTTTCTTTAATTGATTCAGACAAATAATCTCCCATTTTTAAACGAGCTTTATAAACAGAAATTCCATTCATAATTGAATCTGGCCTGGCTAAATAAACATATTCAAACGCACAAGGACATAAAATTGGATTTTCAGAACATTGCTTGGAAAAAAATTCGCCATTAGTATTTATAAAAATTGCTTCTCCAGGATCTACATCCCTCACTACTTGATAATCGTTATTCTCAAGGACAAGAGATTCACTAGCAACCATCCACTCTTCCTTTTTAGTACTTGAAGAAAATCTTTTCCCTATAACTAAAGGTCTTATTCCAAAAGGATCTCTAAATGCTAATAAACCATGACCTGAAATCAATGCGATTGAAGCATATGATCCCTGGATTCTTTTATGTAAAGATTTGACAGCATCAAAAATAATATCAGGTTCTAATTCTTGATTATGAATTTGTTCCTGCAATTCTGTTGCTAATACATTTAATAACATTTCAGTATCGCTTGAAGAATTTGTATG
The DNA here is from genome assembly GCA_902596585.1 of uncultured Prochlorococcus sp. Taxonomy (GTDB): domain Bacteria; phylum Cyanobacteriota; class Cyanobacteriia; order PCC-6307; family Cyanobiaceae; genus Prochlorococcus_A. Next base: position 37,253 of record CACJUL010000005.1, on the reverse strand, counting down.
TCTCTTATCTATATTAAATAATTGTTTTTCTAAATCTCTTGTATTAGTCAAGTTGCCATTATGTATCAAAACAATTCCATAGGGAGCATTAACATAAAATGGTTGTGCTTCAACAACATTTTCTGCTGATCCTTTTGTTGCATACCTAACATGGCCCAATCCAATTTTTCCGATTAAATTCCTCATATCTCGCGTTCTATAAGCAGTATTAACCTGACCTTTAGCCTTGTGTATATGAAAAATAGTATTTTCCATTGTAGCTATACCTGTAGAGTCTTGCCCCCTATGTTGTAAAAGCAAAAGACTATCGTAAATTTGTTGATTTACATCATCTGAAGAAACGATTCCAACTATTCCACACATAACTTAATTTCGTAAAAAATTTAATCGTTGAAAAGTATTTTTCATGTTATTTAAAAATGTCCTGAAATACTATTATTAAATTTATCCGATAATTCCTCAACCCTAATATCACAGAAATATTTATCTTGAATTTTAATCTTAAGAGTTTCATCCGAAACATGACCTATTTTTTTAACATATACACTCGATTGAGAATTTATTTGAAATTTTTTTAAATAATTAAGCCATTCATTTTCTTTAATTTTATCTATTGAAAAAATAATTCTAGAACCACCTTCTGCAAACAATAAATTGTCGCATCTATTTTGATCTTTCTTTAATTCTATAGTTGCACCTTTTTTAGATAAAATACAACATTCCGCTAAAGCTATAGCCAATCCACCATCACTAATATCATGAGAAGAAATAACAAAACTTTTTAATATTGCATTTCTTAAAAAACTCTGACATAACTTTTCGTCTTGTAAATTTATTTCTGGAGGGCGACCTGCAATTTCCCCATGTATATATTCCAAATACGAGCTAGCTGCAATTGTTGTTTCTGATTTATAAGAACCAATTAACCAGATTTCATCATTAATATTTTTCCATTCACTACTAATTGCTTTTTCAACATTCTCTATTTTGCCAACCATACCAATAACTGGAGTAGGATAAATAGGTGTAGTTGAATTATCTTTATTTTTTGATTCATTAAATAAGGATACGTTACCTCCTGTGACAGGAGTTTCTAAAATTTTACAGGCTTCTGAAATACCATTGCATGAAGATGAGAGTTGCCAATATCCTATTTCTGAATTAGGAGAAGAAAAATTCAAATTATTTGTAATTGCCAAAGGTTCGGCTCCAACACAACTAACATTTCTAGAAGATTCCGCAACCGCGGCAATAGACCCTCTAAAAGGATCAAGGTAAACCCATCTACTATTACAATCCACAGAAGCGGCAACGCCAGAAAATACTTTGCTTTTAGTTTCTTCATTTTGATCTCTAAGTCTTATTACAGCTGCATCTGATTCGCCAGGTTTAAAAACTGTATTTAGCTGTACTTGAGAATCATATTGTTTATATATCCACCTTTTAGAAGCTATTGAAGGATTAGAAAGAAGTTTTAAAATAATTTGCGGATAAGAAAAAAATTTATTTTCTTTCAATGAAAATATTTTTTCCTCTTTGCTCTCTGGCAATTTATTTTCGGTCCATTGCCATTTTTCTAACACATAATCAGGCGGGGTATTAATTACATTATGAAAATTTAAAGGGGTGTCATCAGATAGAGCAGAAGTAGGAATACGAGCTACAATATTACTTTTATGAGAAATAATTACTTCATTAGTCTCGATTACTTCACCTATAACTTTGGCATATAATCCCCATTTATTAAATTTTTCAATAAGGTTATCAATTTTGTCTTCTTTCACGACGAATAACATTCTTTCTTGAGATTCAGATAATAAATATTGGTATGAAGACATATTTTCTTCTCTGGAGGGCACTAAATCCAAGTCAATAGAGATCCCTAATTTTCCGTTTGAAGCCATTTCCGCACTACTACAAGTTAAGCCCGCTGCACCCATATCTTGAGCTGCGATTACATCTCCTGTCTTAAAAGCATCTAAACAGGCTTCAATAAGACTTTTCTCTATAAACGGATCTCCTACTTGCACTGCAGGTCTGTCGTCCAAAGAGGAAGAAGTTAATTCCGAACTTGCGAAACTAGCACCACCAACTCCATCTCTGCCAGTAGTATTGCCAACATACAGAACTGGTGAACCCACATTTTTCGCTCCAGAACAAACGATTTCATTAGTCTCTAAAAGTCCTAGAGCCATCACATTTACTAAAGGATTTCCAGAATAACTGTCATCAAAGTCAATTTCTCCTCCAACTGTAGGCACACCAACGCAATTCCCATAATGTGCAATACCAGATACAACACCCCTTAATAAATCGATATTTGATGATTTATCAAGATTTCCAAATCTCAATGAATTCAATACTGCTATTGGCCTAGCTCCCATTGTGAAAATATCTCTTAATATTCCACCAACTCCTGTTGCGGCTCCCTGAAAAGGTTCAATCGCTGAAGGATGATTATGACTTTCTATTTTAAATACAAGTTTTTGATTATTTCCAACATCAATAACTCCGGCATTTTCTCCAGGACCAACTAATACATTTTTTCCTTTAGTAGGAAACTTAGATAATAATGGTTTTGAGTTTCTATAACAACAATGTTCAGACCACATAACACCGAACATCCCTAGTTCAGTCCTGTTAGGTTTTCTATTTAATCTTTTACAAATTTCTTCATAATCACTAATTGTTAAATTTTCAACTTTAAGTGCTTCAATAAGATCATATTGATCATTATTTTCTGAATTTATCATTCTTTAAATCCAAGGGTCATCTTCACTTTTTTCGCTAAAAGATCTTGAGGTTCTGTCATTATTATAAAAACTTTTTTGATTATATTCTAAGTTTTGGTTTATATCTTCATCTTCTTCAAGCCAATCCTCTAGTCTATTAGCTGCTATATTTTTCATATCATCAAATTTTTCAATAATATTTTTGCCTTTTTGAAAAAATTCATTCTTAAAACTTGATTTTATTAAAAACAAATCATCTAAAGAATTGCTTTCACAGAAAACTAAACCAGGTTGTTGATCATTAATATTTTCAATATTTAATTTCCATCTGCTAGAACCTGGAATCTTAGGATTCGATCGAGACACTAAATAATATTTAATATTACCAGTTTTAATTTCAAATAAAAAATCTGCAATAACGCCTATTTTTGAACCATTTATATTTATCAAATTAGCTTCTATTAATGTTGGAAATCTATTTAAAGTCGCCAAATCTGAAATTGCAGGATCACCTTTTACATAAATTTCATTATCAATTATTTGGCTAATTTGATTTAATCTCCAAACATTTCTTTTTAAATCAAAATTTGAAGGCCGAGAATACCATCCTAAAATCCTATGTACAGGAGGATGCATCCAAACATTTTCTCCAGTCCCATAATTAAGGGCAATATTACCCTTAACATTATAATTTAATAATTCACTCAATAAAATTTCTTTGGGTAATTTCAACTTAGGAACGAACTTGAACAGGCATAACTAAATAAGTAAAAGAATTAAGATTATCTTCTGGGACAAGGACAGCTGGAGTAGTTGCAAGATTACACTTCAACAAAACATTTTGAGAAGAAATAACTTTTAATCCCTCTAGAAGGTATCTAACATTAAAAGCAATATCAAAATCCTCTCCAGAATAAGATACAGGTATTGATTCATGTGCATTTCCGATATCTTGTGCGTCTGCACTTATTAAAGCTAAATCCGTGCTATCTAGTTTAATTTTGACAACACTACTCTGCTGATCTGCTAAAACAGCAATTCTTTCTAGAGCGTCAATTAACTTTTTTGTATTAAAATTTAAAATTTTTGAGAAAGAATCTGGGATTAACTGTGAATAATTAGGATAATTTCCTTCAAGGGTTCTTGTAGTAATTATTTGATTAGAAGAAATAAAAACGAGTTGACCTTTATCATAAAAAAGCTTTATTGAATTTTCTAAGCTTTTTAGAGTGACAAATTTTTCGATTTCTCTCAATGATCTAGTTGGAATAGTTACAGATAAATCACTTTCATTTGAATTTAAACTCTCGTTATTTTCAACATTTTCCTCTTTATCAATTAACGAAACAGCCAATCTATGACCATCTGTAGAAGCAGACTCTAAATAGTTTTGTTTGAAAGTAAAATTCACACCCGTAAGTAATTGTTTTGAATCATCATTACTACTAGCAAAAATAGTAGATTTCAAAGCTTTCAAAAAAGAATTAGGATCAATATTTAAAGACGTACCACTTTCAACAAATGGCAAGTTAGGATAATCATCAGAGGGTATGCCTTTGAGATTAAAAGAACCTCTATCACTTTTAATTAAAATATTATCTGAATTCTCATCTACATCTAGTGAAACAGGTGTTTCATTTGGAAGTTTATTTACTATTTCAGATAAAAGTTTTGAAGGGATTGTGATAGCTCCACTATTTTTAACAGTGCCATCAAAAGAAGTTTGAATCCCTAAATTCAGATCAAATCCTGTCAAACTAATCTTATTTGTTCCTTGATCAGCTGTTAAAAGTATATTTGCAAGAATTGGATGAGTTGGTCTTGTGGCAACTGCTTTGTTAACTAATTGAATAGCATTATTCAACTCATTTTGATTACAAATAATCTCCATTGGAATTTGATTTTTTGATATATTCAATATACTTTTTTCGTTAATTAAATTCAATAAGTTTTTTTTACTTTCTTCTAATTTAATTATTAATTAAATATTTAAAAAATTTAGTAGTAGTAGTTGTTGTGGAAACTGTGGAAATTTTAACTTTACTGGCTTAATTACTAGGCTTAAAGAGATATAAATAAGTGGGAAAAATTGACTATTTGTTAAATAATCCCTTTTTCTTTTGAAAAATTTAAATTTAATTAACAAATTAAAAAAGTTTTTAAAATATTATCAACAAGTATTTTTGGTTTTTATTGGATTTCCACAGACACTAATTTTTTTGGTTTTTAATATCCTAGGATTTTAGTGATATTTGTTAAAGAAGGCTCAATATTTTTTCTAAAAATAGCATCATTATTTTTAATAGCGCAATCAGGATCTTTTAAGCCATTTCCAGTAAGAACACAAACAATAGTTGAATCTTTTTGAATCCTATTTTTATTTTTTATAAGTCCTGCAACAGAAGCTGCACTTGCAGGTTCACAAAATACTCCTTCTTTAGCCAAGATTTTGTAAGCATGTACTATCTCTTCATCTGTAACTGACTGAAAGTCACCTTTACTTTCTTTTTTTACTTTTTTTGCTTTTTCCCTATTTACAGGATTTCCAATTCTTATAGCTGTAGCAATTGTCTCTGGCTCTTTAACTATTATATTTTGTACTAACGGAGCAGACCCTTCTGATTGAAAACCCATCATTACTGGTAATTTTAAATTTCTTTTTATTTTTGAATATTCTTTAAATCCTAACCAATAAGCAGTTATGTTTCCTGCATTTCCCATTGGAATACAAAGCCAATCAGGCGCAATACCTAAGTCATCAACAATTTCAAAAGCTGCTGTTTTTTGTCCTTGAATGCGATACGGATTAACAGAATTAACAAGTTCTATGGGATGTTCAGAAGATAATTCTCTTACAATTTCTAAAGCTTTATCAAAATTTCCATTAATTGATATTATTTCAGCGCCATACATTAAAGCCTGTGCAAGTTTTCCTTGCGCAACAAAACCTTCTGGAATTAAAACATATGGTTTTAATCCTCCTCTGGAGGCATAGGCAGCGGCTGCAGCGGAAGTGTTTCCAGTGCTGGCACAAATTACAGCTTTACAGCCATTTTCTTTTGCCTTGCTGATAGCCATAGTCATACCACGATCCTTAAAAGAACCTGTGGGATTCAGACCATCATATTTTAAAAAAACCTTTGTTCCATTTCCAATTAATTTGCTAATTGAGTCACTAAAAATTAGTGGTGTGTTTCCTTCATTTAGTGAGATAATAGGAGTATCATTTGTAACTGGAAGATATTGTTTATAAGCCTCTATTAAACCTGGCCATCTTTTTTTTCTGTAATTGAAACGAAGTTTATTCTTGATTTTATTAAACAACACCATAGTTTTTTAATTTGTTTTGATTTTATCTAAAGGTGAATTTGTAAAAAAGTTAAGTAATTCTGAAATTGATTCTACTTTATTCAGAACTTTGCTTAAAGCGTTGACATTTAAAATAATAGTTTTTGTTGGATATGCTTCAAAAAAATTTATGAGATTTATTTTTCCATTTCCTGCATTAATTCCTTGAATTACACTGGATCTAAGTGCTAACTTACCAGTATTTTCATCATCTGCTCTGGTTGGGTGAATAATAGAGGAGAGTCTTGTTAAAAAAACATCTCCAATCTCTGAGTAGACTAATTTGCTTGCAATTGTTATAGGAACTTCAAATTCTTTATTTAATATTAATCTAATTTCTTTATCGGTAGACCCTGTTGTTCTTAAAATCTTTCTTAAATTTTTGGATGAAAAACCTTTTTCAGCAAATGTTTTTAATGAGTTAACTTTTATTGTCCTCGAAAATATACTGTATACGATTTTAATTTCATCAGCAGCCTTGACCTTTGAAACATAAAAAAACATTTGAAAATTTAATAAAATAAATAATGTTTTAACTATTAAAAATTTATTTATCCTCATCCTAGATACTTGTTCCGGCAGCAATTTTTACAAGTCTAACCATTCCTTTTTCAGTTATTTTTTTTGCGATTTTTAAGCCCATTTCTTTTGTATAGGGTTCATTTATTAGCCTAGGAACCCTTTTTAGGAAAATTTCTATTGAATAACCTGGCACTTTTTGTAAAATTGCTAAAAAATTTCTTAATGGCTCAATATAAGTTATGAGGTCATTTAAGCTATTACTCTCATAACTCGTATTTAATTTAATTGAGTTTGGTAGGTAGTTGTTCAAATTTTTCAATATTTTTAGGCTGAGTAAATCTATTTGATTTGTCAATTCTTCAATTATCTCATTTCTGAGAAATCCTCCTTTTGCAGAAAATAGAAGATTTATTACCTCATCTAAAAGTTTCTCTAAATCCAGATTTGTTTGCTTTGCAGCGTTAGAAAGTAAATCTTCTAAACGGTCCCACTTAAATTTTTTATTATTATCAAAAAGCATTTCTTTTAAGCTTTCTCTTAACTGTGGATCAGGGTCTTCCATTAATCTTCTTGCGAAATATGGATAAGCTGCACCAAGAATTTTAAAATTTGGATCTACGCTCAATGCAATTCCTTCTAATGTTAGTAATGATCTAATAATAAGTGCATAGTAAGGCGGTAATCTGAAAGGGAATTTGTACATTACTCCAGACATATCATCTGTAACGCTTTTGAAATCCATTTTTGAAACTCCTTGTTCAACAGCGTTAATAAAGACATTTTCAAATGCTGGAACTATAGGCTCTAAATTAACTTCTTCTGATAAAAATCCCAATTTAACAAAATCTTGAGATAATTTATCGAAGTTTTTATTTACTAGATGAACAACTGCCTGAATTAGTCCAGATCTAGAGGCCCTGGAAACTTCACTCATCATCCCAAAATCTAAATAACATAATCTGCCATCTTTTAAAGCTAATAAGTTTCCAGGATGTGGATCAGCGTGAAAAAAACCATGCTCTAAAAGTTGTTCTAAACTGCATTGCACTCCAATTTCAATCATCTTGTCTGGGTCGATTCCTAATTTTTTTACATCTTCTAAATTGGTTAACTTTGTGCCCTCAATCCATTCCATTGTTAAAACTCTTCTAGATGTTGTTTTTTTATAAATTTTGGGAACAGCAATCATATTGTTATGTTTATGCATATCTCTAAATTTTTCAGCGTTTTTAGCTTCATTTAGATAATCCATTTCTTCAAAAACTCTTTTTCCTAATTCATCAATCAATGCTACGAGATCACTTCTTATCAATCCAATATTGTTTTTAAGCCAATTAGCGATATTTCTAGCAATGTAAAGATCTAACGTTATTTGTTCTCTTAAACCTGGCCTTTGAACTTTGACTGCTACTACTTCTTCATTTTTAAGTTTAGCTTTGTGTACTTGTCCTAAAGATGCAGCAGAAATTGGTTCTTTATCAATTTCCAGAAAAATTTCACTTATTTTGGAACCTAAATCCTCTTCTATTAATTCCATAGCCTTACCGCCATCAAATCCTGGCAATTGATCTTGTAATTCAGATAATTCCTCTAGAAGGATTCCTGGAATAATATCAGGTCTTGTAGATAAAGCTTGACCTGCTTTAACAAATGCAGGCCCAAGTTCTACTAATAATTTTGTCAATTCTTTAGCTCTATATCTTGCTTGTTTTTTATTCTTTAATCTACCTGTTAATTTATCCCATCCAATAGAAAAAATATAAGCAAAAATTGGTATGAGGGTTTGCCAAAGTCTTTTTAGAAGTCTATTTGGATTTTTTTTATATATTTTAGAAATTGCTACTGGATCATAATCAAGTAGTCCAGATATTTCTATAAAATCAGTAAAATCTTCATTCATAACTTTATATATTCAAAACCTTTATTTTTTGAAAAAAGAAGTTAATTTCTTTATATGGAAGATTTATCATGTTAATACAATTAAAAATAAAGAATATTGCCTTAATTGAAATTATAGAAATTAATTTCGAAAAAGGTTTGAATATCATCACTGGTGATTCAGGTTCGGGTAAATCACTAATCTTAGATTCATTAAACGTTTTGTTTGGTGGAACTAATATACCTCTTAAACATTTAATACGTCCAGGAAAAGATTATTGTTTTGTTGAGGCAATATTTTCTTCTTCTTTGCAAATTAATTCATGGTTAATTAGTAATGGTTTTGAGGGTGTTTTCTCGGAATTAAAGATTAAAAGGAAATCTTATAAAAAAAATAATAAAATCTTATCCAAATATACCCTTAATAATTTATCAATTGATAAACAATCTGTAGAAGAATTGGGTAGTTTGTTGATAGATTTTGCTGGGCAATCGGATACTTTTATTTTCAATTCTCAAGATAAAAGAAGGTTAATTATTGATGATTTATGTTCGCAAGAATTGAGAGATACTAATTCAAATATCATAAATAAATGGGCCGAATGTGAAAAATTAAAAGGATTATTAAATGAAACAAAAGAAGCATCTAGGAAACAAGAAGAAAATAATTTAGCAATTGCAGAAATGTTGAAAATTTTAGAGCAAGCTAATTTAAACTCTAAAAATGAAATCTTGGAATTGGAGTCAATACAAAATAAACTCGTCAATAACCTCGAAATAAATAATTCAATTCAATCTTCTTTAGATAACTTAAATAATTTCAGTCATGATCAACCATCAATAGCCTTTTTGATAAATCAATCGATTAAAAGTCTAAATAAAATTGCAGATTTTGATTTAAAGATTCAAGCTTTTAGAGAGAATTTGTTAAGTATTCAGGCTGATGTTGAAAACTTAATTTTTGATTTAAACTCTTATTTTCAAAATGTAGAAAATCAAGAATCTAATCTTCCAGAAATACAAAAAAGATTATTTTTTTTAAAAAATCTTGAAAGAACTTTTTCTTTAGATCTACCTCAATTAATTGAAAAGCGAGATCAATTAAGGACATTTCTCCAAAAAAATGATTATGACAGTGAGATTCTGAAGATTGAAAATAAAATAAGAAAGTTACAAGGTAATTTAGAGTCTTTCTTCGCTATTCAGTCTTCTGAAAGAAAAATAATTGCTAAGCAGCTCCAAAATTCGGTAATGTCAATTTTACGAAATTTAGGATTAGAGAATGCAAATTTTTCTATTCAATTTTCTGAATGTAGTCCTTCTTGTTATGGTATTGATAATATAAGTTTCTTATTTTCTGCCAATCCTGATCAGAATCTTGCGCCTTTATCAAATGTTATTTCTGGTGGAGAAATGTCGAGATTTTTATTAGCAATTAAATCTAGTATTTCTAAAAAACCAAACACTTTCTTTTTAGATGAAATTGATAATGGTTTGAGTGGTAAATCTCTGTTTTCTTTAGTAGAGCTTATAAAGGAAATAGCAAAAGATCAACAGGTTTTATGTATTACACATCAACCTTTCCTTGCTGCTGGAGGATCTGCGCATTTTAAAGTGCAAAAAAATGTAATCGAGGGAATAACCTTTACTTCAATATCAAAATTAAATTCAAAAAAACAAAGAAAGCAAGAGTTAATAGAACTTATTGGCGGTGGTTTTGGCGAAGCAAATGATTACGCTTCTAGACTTCTTGAAAGGGAAGCTGCATAAAATAAAAAAAATTCCACTATAATAACTTTTTTAAATTAATAATTAGATTTAAGCATGGTTAATAAAATTGATAATGGTTTTGAGGGAGATAATGCAATTAATATCAGAGGAGCTCGTCAGCATAATTTAAAAAATATTGATCTTTCTTTGCCTAGAAATAAATTTATAGTTTTTACAGGCGTTAGTGGAAGCGGCAAGAGCTCTTTAGCGTTCGATACGATTTTTGCTGAAGGTCAAAGAAGATATGTTGAAAGTCTTTCAGCATACGCAAGGCAATTTTTGGGCCAAGTAGATAAGCCAGATGTTGACAACATTGAGGGTTTATCGCCTGCTATTTCAATAGATCAAAAATCAACAAGTCATAATCCTCGATCAACAGTTGGGACTGTAACAGAGATACAAGATTATTTAAGATTATTGTTTGGTCGAGCTGGTGAGCCGCATTGTCATCACTGTGGTATTCCAATAGCACCTCAAACAATTGATGAAATGGTTGATCAAATTCTTCTATTACCAGAGGGTACAAGATATCAATTGTTGGCTCCTGTCGTAAGGGGTAAAAAAGGAACTCATGTAAAATTAATCAGTGGATTAGCTGCTGAGGGTTTCGCAAGAGTAAGAATTAATGGGGAAGTCAGAGAACTTGCTGATAGTATTGAATTAGACAAAAATCAAATTCATAATATTGAGGTTGTTGTTGATCGATTAATTGCAAGAGATGGAATACAAGAAAGGTTGAATGATTCTTTACAAACTTGTCTCAAAAGAGGCGATGGCTTAGCAATAGTAGAAGTTGTTCCAAAAAAAGGAGAAAACTTACCCTCTACCTTAGAGAGAGAAAAACTATATTCAGAAAATTATGCTTGTCCTGTACATGGTTCTATTGTGGAGGAACTTTCTCCAAGATTATTTTCTTTTAATAGCCCATATGGTGCATGTCCAGATTGTCATGGGATTGGCTTTTTAAAAAAATTTACTGCCGATAGAGTTATACCAGATAAAACATTACCTGTTTATGCTGCTATCGCCCCTTGGAGCGAAAAAGATAATACTTATTATTTTTCTTTACTGTATTCAGTAGGGCAAGCTTATGGTTTTGAATTAAAAACTCCCTGGAAAGATTTAACTGATTTGCAAAAAAAAGTTTTACTTTTGGGTTCAGATAAACCAATATTAATTCAAGCTGATAGCCGTTTTAAAACTTCTAGTGGTTTTGAAAGACCTTTTGAGGGAATTTTGCCAATATTAGAAAGACAATTGAATGAAGCAAATGGAGAATCTGTTAGGCAAAAATTAGAAAAGTATTTAGAGTTAGTTCCTTGTAAGACATGTAATGGAAAAAGATTAAGACCTGAGGCTCTTGCCGTTAAAATTGGGCCATATAATATAACTGATTTAACTTCCATAAGCGTTTCTGAAACCTTAACTCAAGTAGAGCGCATTATGGGTATGAGCAAAACTAAGAAGGAAAATATATCTTTATCAGAAAAACAAAAGCAGATAGGTGAATTAGTTTTAAAAGAGATTCGTTTACGTTTGAAGTTTTTAATTAATGTTGGTTTAGATTATCTAACTTTAGATAGACCAGCCATGACTTTATCTGGTGGAGAGGCTCAGCGTATTAGATTAGCTACGCAAATAGGTGCAGGTCTTACTGGTGTTCTATATGTATTAGATGAACCAAGTATTGGCTTACATCAGAGAGACAATGACAGATTATTAGAAACATTAAAAAGCTTAAGAGACTTGGGAAATACTCTAGTTGTTGTTGAACATGACGAAGATACTATGAAATCTGCAGATTACCTAGTAGATATTGGACCGGGCGCAGGTGTATATGGAGGAGAAATTATTGCTAAAGGGTCATATCAAGATGTCTTGAAAGCAGAGAGGTCCTTAACTGGGGCTTATCTCAGTGGCAGGAAGTCGATTCCTACTCCAAAAGAAAGAAGATCTTCTGTAAAAAAAAGTTTAATTTTAAATAATTGTTCAAAAAATAATTTAAAGGATATATCTGTAGAGTTTCCTTTAGGAAGATTAGTTTCTGTAACTGGTGTTAGTGGTAGCGGCAAAAGTACCTTGGTAAATGAATTGCTTCACCCTGCATTGTGTCATTCTTTAGGCTTAAAAGTTCCTTTTCCACAAGGGGTAGAAGAATTAAAAGGTATCAAGGCCATTGATAAAGTTATTGTTATTGATCAATCTCCAATAGGAAGAACACCAAGATCAAATCCTGCTACCTATACAGGTGCTTTTGATCCAATAAGGCAGATATTCACTGCCACAGTCGAAGCTAAAGCAAGAGGTTATCAGGCTGGTCAGTTTAGTTTTAATGTGAAAGGCGGAAGATGTGAAGCATGTAAAGGCCAGGGAGTTAATGTTATCGAAATGAATTTTTTACCTGATGTTTATGTTCAATGCGAAGTGTGCAAAGGAGCTCGCTTTAATAGAGAAACTCTTCAAGTTAAATACAAAGGTTTTAATATATCTGACGTTTTAGAGATGACTGTTGAACAAGCGGCAGAAACTTTTTCTGCCATACCTGCAGCTGCTGATAGATTATCTACATTGGTAGATGTCGGTCTAGGATATGTCAAGTTAGGTCAACCTGCTCCTACATTATCTGGTGGAGAGGCTCAAAGAGTTAAGTTAGCTACAGAATTATCTAAGAGGGCTACTGGAAAAACCCTATATCTAATTGATGAGCCAACCACAGGTCTAAGTTTTTATGACGTTCACAAATTAATGGATGTGATACAACGTTTAGTAGATAAAGGTAATTCCGTAATTGTTATCGAACATAACCTAGATGTAATTAGATGTTCTGATTGGATTATTGACTTAGGGCCTGATGGAGGAGATAAAGGTGGCGAGATTATTGTAGAAGGTATTCCTGAAGATGTAGCTCAACATCCCACAAGCCATACAGCTAAATACCTTAAAAAAGTTCTCAAATAAAATTTTTTTGTTGTATTTCTTTGTATTTTTTATTTTTTGAGAAAAATGAAAGCCTTCTTCAAAGGGGTCTAATATTAGTCTATAATTGCTTTTTTAAAATTTTTTGGATTAAGGAAATTTAAAATCATAATGCTTTCTTAATATTTCCTTAGGAAATTCAGCTTATTTGTATTAAAGGCGTTGATCTGAGGATTTGCTGAATGAGGTTTAAATTTTTGCACTTACATTTACATGGTTTAATACGTTCTAAAAACCTTGAATTAGGTAAAGATTCAGATACAGGAGGGCAAACACAATATGTTTTAGAATTAGTTAAAAGTTTGGCTAATACTTCAGATGTTGATCAAGTAGATTTAGTCACTCGTTTAATCAACGATCCTAAAGTGGACGATGAATATTCACAAGAATATGAGTTTGTAGATCCTGGAGTTAGAATTCTAAGATTTAAATTTGGACCTAATAAATATTTAAGAAAAGAATTACTTTGGCCTTATTTAGATTTTTTAACTGAAACCCTTATCTCTTACTATAAAAAAAATGAAAAGCCTAATTTCATTCATGCGCATTATGCAGATGCTGGATATGTTGGAGTTAAACTGAGTAAATCTTTAAATGTTCCACTTATTTTTACTGGGCATTCTTTAGGAAGAGAAAAAAAGAGAAAATTGCTTGATACTGGCTTAAACACTAATCAAATTGAGAAACTTTATTCCATAAGTAAAAGAATTGAGGCAGAAGAAAAGGTGTTAAAGTCCGCAGATATTGTTGTAACAAGCACAAAACAAGAGTCGGTTTATCAATATTCCCAATATTCTTCTTTTTCACCTCATAAAGCGAAAGTCATTCCTCCTGGAGTTGACCATAACAAGTTTCATCATATTCACTCAACAACAGAGACAGCTGAAATAGACAATATGATGAAACCTTTCCTAATGGACTCAACAAAACCTCCATTATTGACTATCTCTAGAGCCGTACGAAGAAAAAATATTCCTTCTTTAATCGAGGCATACGGAAAATCTGAAAAATTAAAACGAAAAACTAATTTAGTTTTGATTTTGGGTTGTCGAGATAATACTTCAAAACTTGACGTTCAACAAAAAGATGTATTTCATAATATTTTTGAAATGATTGATAAATATAATTTGTATGGAAAGGTAGCTTATCCAAAAAAACATCTTCCAATTCAGATTCCTTCTATATATAGGTGGGCTGCTAGTAGAGGAGGTGTATTTGTAAATCCAGCTTTGACAGAGCCTTTTGGTTTAACTCTTCTTGAAGCTTCTTCATGTGGATTGCCAATAATATCAACAAATGATGGAGGACCAAAAGAAATTCGCTCAAAATGTGAAAATGGACTTTTAGTGGACGTTACAGATATTAACAAGTTGAAAATTATTCTTGAACAAGGAATTTCAAATAATGATCAGTGGAAATTATGGAGTAGAAATGGAATTGAAGGTGTTAATAGACACTTTAGTTGGAACACTCACGTAAGGAATTATTTATCAATTCTCACAGAAAAGTTTTCAAGTTCAAATAGTTATTCTTCTTCTGATATTAAACATAGTTGTTTAAAAGGAACTTCTTCACTTATAAAACCCCATTGATCAAATACTTTAGGGTCTGGGTGCAGAATTAGTTGATTGTTATCTCTTTTCTTTAGTTGAAAGCCTTTTTTAGATAGTTTTTTCATCAAGTTAGCAGTTTCTTCAAATCTTGATGCCATTGCATCAAGGCTTGAGCAGTCACTTGTTAATCCATTATCTTTCCATGTAAAAAAACTCATAACAAATTTTTTAAAGATTGATTTTTAAAACTATACCTAAAATTACGAGTAAAATGTTGATTTTCCAAAAATTTTCAACTATTTTTTGTTCTTTTATTCCCTTAAGTTCAAAATGGTGATGTATCGGCGCCATTAAAAATATACGTTTACCTTTGTGAAATAATTTTTTTGTAATTTTAAAAAATCCCACTTGAATCATTACTGATAAAGATTCAATAATGAAGATTCCTGAGAAAATAGATAAAGTAAAAATGCTATTAGTTAATAACGCTATAGAACCCATAATTGCCCCAATACTTAATGATCCTGTGTCACCCATAAATATTTTTGCAGGGTAACTATTATATTTGAGAAATCCTAAGCATATGCCAGACATTGAATAACATAAAATACTAAAAACAATAAGTTCCTGCTGCTCTTTCAATAATATTTCTGTCCCTAATCCAAAAAAGATAATACCACTGCATCCAGCTGCTAAACCATCTAATCCATCAGTCAAATTTACTGAATTACTTATTCCAACAAGCACTAAAAAAGAAATGGGCAATATGAAAATATGCATATTTATTCCCCATGAGTTAGATACTTGAATTAATGGACTTATTAAATTTTTTTCATAAGCTAAAATTATAAAAATTATTGAAATGATGCTTTGTAGAGTAAATTTTTCCTTTGTTTTTAAACCCGTGTTCTCCTTGTTTTGAATGCTTAAAAAATCATCTAAAAATCCAATGAAAAAGTAGCCTAGAATAGTAAGAAATAAAAGAATTAAATTAAGGGAACCTAAATTTATAGTTAATATTAAAAGAAAAATTAAAAAAGGGATTATTATAAAAATCCCCCCCATTGTTGGCGTATTACTTTTTTTAAAGTGATTAGTTGGACCTTCAGCCCTAATATTTTGAAGTAAATTTAGTTTTTTGATTATTTTTAAGCCATTCTTTGTTATGTATAAAGAAATAAAAAAAAATAACGTATAAACTCCTATAAAAATAAAATTATTAAAAAAATAGGAGGTAACTATTAAAGCAAAAGTATTTAATATGAATAATGATTTATAGTTAAACTTTTTAATCTTCCCAATCATCTTCTGAAGAGTCTTCTTCAGTTTTATAGTCTTCTTTTTCTCCCATTAGTGCAGAAAGTTCTTCTTCTTCTATTGTACTAATCTCTTGAGAATCTCCATCTTTTTCAGAAACAAGTCTTCCTGTATTTTCAAGCCAAGATAATAAATCTGGTTCATCTCTTAATGGCAAAACAGGAGCTGGATCATTTCTGTGGTAGCAAGTTAAAGCTGGATTAACTTCAGAAATATTGTCTAATGTAATTTTTAATTTATCGGATTCCATTAAAAGAGAAGTTCTATATATAGGATAATACATAATGATGCTCTCGAAAACTTTGTTTGATAAAGGAAATTTAAAAATCTTTTTTATTTGGTTAATTTCATTGTTATTGTCTGGTTTATTGAAACTTATTGGATACTTAAATCCCAATGTTTTATTAATTAATAACTTTCTTCTCTTATTTCTAGTTTTTGGTCCAGCTCTTTTAGTTACAATAATATTAGTTTTTAATAAGCTTTCAAATTCTGAACAACGTCAAAAAATTTAAATTTATGGAGCAAATTTAAATGCAACAGGTAAAAAAAGTTGTACTAGCATATTCTGGTGGAGTTGATACGAGCGTTTGTATTCCATATTTAAAAAATGAATATGGCATTTCAGAGGTTGTTACTTTTGTGGCAGATCTTGGACAAGGCGAGGATTTAGATTTTATTAGGCAAAAAGCTTTAAACTCTGGTGCATCTAAATCAATTGTTGGTAATTTAGTTGATAGTTTTGTTGAGAGATACGCTTTTCCAGCTATAAGAGCAAATGCACTATATCTAGAAAAATATCCTTTATCTACTGCCCTTGCTAGGCCTTTAATTGCTGAAAATCTCGTAAATCTTGCTCGAGAGATTAATGCTGAGGCGGTAGCTCATGGTTGTACTGGCAAAGGAAATGATCAAGTGCGATTTGATTTAGCAATTAATGCTTTAGGCCCTGATTTGAAAATAATTACTCCCGCAAGGGAGTGGAACATGAGTAGGGAAGAGGCAATAGCTTATGGAGAAAAATTTGGTATACCTGCACCAGTATCAAAAAAATCACCTTATTCAATAGACGTTAACTTACTTGGTAGAAGTATTGAGGCAGGTCAATTAGAAGATCCAATGCAAGAACCACCTGAAGATATTTTTGCAATGACTTCATCAATTGATAATTCTCCTGATGCATCTCAAGATATTGAAATTATTTTTAAAAACGGGGTTCCAGTTGGCATTGATAATGAACTTTTAACTCCAGTTGAGATTATTAAAAAAGCTAATGATCTTGCTGGTAAGCATGGTTTTGGAAGAATAGATATGATTGAAGATCGAGTAGTAGGCATTAAAAGTAGAGAGATTTACGAAACACCTGGCCTCTTACTTTTGATCAAAGCTCACAAAGAATTAGAGAGTATTACATTAAACCCTGATGTCGTAGACTTTAAAGGAATAGTGGAAAAAAAATGGAGTCAATTAGTCTATCAAGGTTTTTGGTTTGGACCTCTTAAGGATAGTTTAGATGCCTTTATTTCATCGACTCAAACTTCAGTTAATGGAAGAGTAAAGATTAGATTACATAAGGGGAACGCAATTGTAATTGGGAGAATGTCGGAAAATAATTCACTTTATAGGGAAGATTTGGCAACTTATAGTAAAGATGATGTTTTTAAACATTCTTTAGCAGAGGGTTTTATTTATATGTGGGGTATGTCTAATAAAATATGGTCTGAGTTAAATTCAAAAACAAAAAATTAATCTTTAAGATTCTACATTTTCTTTGTTTTCAGTATCAACTTTTCTCGTAGTTGAAGAATCTGTGCTTCCTACTGGTTGTTTGTCCTTAGATTCAGCTTGGGTTTCTTGAGTCTCTTTGTTATTTGTTTGAGTTGAACTTTTAGTGGAAGGTCTTGGAGTTGGCAAAGGCCCTTCTTGTTTAACGGTCATGTATCTTATAACATCTTCGCTAAGTCTCATTGCTTTTTCAATTTTGAAAATATGTTGTCCATCGCCTTGATGACTCAGTTGGACGTAAATTCCTTCTCTATGTTTTGCTATTTGATAAGCTAATCTTCTTTTACCCCTCATTTGACTATCGAGGATGGTACCGCCAAATTCTTCTAAAAGCTTATTGTATTTATCAATATGGTTAGTTACTTCATCTTCCGCAATATCTGGGCGGAGGATGTACATAGTTTCGTAATAAGATTGCTGTTCGTTCATAGTTTCAGACAAGGTCTTTGGCTCAAAAATTAATGTGATGAGCGTCTGTTCATCTTTAACGATACATCATGATGTGCAATTACTTGAAAATTATTATCATTTACTTTAAAGATAATTTTTCAGTGCGTCATTCATAATATGAAAAGGTACTTCTAAGCCATTTGTCCAAAATGATAATGATTGCAGTCCTTGAGCGACAAGCATTTGGGAACCATCGATAGTCATGCATCCTTTGTTGGCGCTAAATTTTAATAGATGAGTTGGAGCTGGATTATAGATTAAATCATAAACAATTGTTTTTGAGTTAAGAGATCTCCAAAAAGAATCCCTATATGGCAATATATTTATTTCACTTTTAGCTGTTTTCATTCCTACTGGTGTTGTATTGACAACTAGATCTGCTTCTTCAATTAAATTTTGAGCTTCATTATCACTATCTAATAAACCCTTAATTTCAATTTGATTTTTAAAATTTTTTATTACCTCATTTAGTGATGATTTGTTCCTTGATACTACTGAAATTCTTGAAAAATTTAAATTTATTAATCCTTGAATAACAGATCGTGCTGCACCGCCTGAGCCAAGAACTATCGATTGCTTTTTGGTTAAGTTTAATTTTTTTAATGGGTAAATAAATCCTTCTACATCTGTATTTGTTGCACTCCATTCTTTTTCAGAATTTAATTTAAGAGTATTAATTGCTTTCAGTTTGCTTGCAATAGGGGAAATTTCACTACAAAGGTTAAATACTTTTTCTTTGTGGGGAATTGTAATATTTAAACCTTTGCAATTTATTTTTTTTAAAGAATTCAGAACCAATTCTAGATCTTCATCTTTGCAAGGTATAGCAATATAAATTAAATCTAGGCCTAAATATTGAAGGGCAGCATTTTGCATAATCGGCGATAGGGAATGGCTTACTGGATTGCCAATTAATGCAATAAAAGATGTCTTACTTGAAATCATGTTTAGAATTTTTTTCTTAAAAAATAATGATCTGTTCGGGAACCACACCCCGTCATTGAGTAACAATAATGACGTTGATGACCGATTATGGAGAATATTAAATATGAGAATTTACCCATGGGTAAGGTTGTAGGAATTGATTTAGGAACAACTAATAGTTGTGTCGCTGTAATGGAAGGTGGTAAACCTACTGTAATAGCAAATGCTGAAGGTTTCAGAACTACTCCATCAGTTGTTGCATATACAAAAAATCAAGATCAGCTCGTTGGGCAAATCGCAAAAAGACAAGCTGTTATGAATCCTGAAAACACTTTTTATTCTGCAAAGCGTTTTGTTGGTAGAAGAGTTGATGAAGTAAATGAAGAATCTAAAGAAGTTAGCTACTCTGTTGAAAAATCTGGTTCTAGTGTCAAATTAAAGTGTCCAATTTTGGATAAGCAGTTTTCCCCAGAAGAGGTAAGTTCTCAAGTTTTAAGAAAGTTAGCAGATGATGCAGGTAAATACCTTGGTGAAAAAGTTACACAGGCTGTTATTACTGTTCCAGCTTATTTTAATGACTCTCAGAGACAGGCTACAAAGGACGCAGGAAAGATTGCAGGTTTAGAAGTTCTCAGAATTGTCAATGAGCCAACTGCAGCAGCTTTAGCATACGGTTTGGATAAAGAAAATGAAAAAATTCTTGTATTTGATCTAGGGGGAGGAACATTTGACGTCTCAGTGATTGAAGCTGGTGATGGAGTAACCGAAGTTCTATCTACCTCTGGAGATACACATTTAGGTGGTGATGATTTTGATAGGTGTATCGTAGATCATTTAGCAAGTACTTTTAAATCAAATGAAGGTATTGACCTAAGACAAGATAAGCAGGCTTTACAAAGACTTACTGAAGCAGCAGAAAAAGCAAAAATTGAGCTTTCAAATGCTACTCAAAGTGAGATAAATCTACCATTTATCACAGCGACTCCCGAAGGCCCAAAACATTTGGATTTGAACCTAACTCGAGCAAAGTTTGAAGAATTAGCAGCTTCTTTAATTGATAGATGCAAAACCCCAGTTGAGAGAGCTATAAGTGATGCAAAAATTTCTACTAGTGAAATTGATGAAGTTGTGATGGTTGGAGGTTCATCCAGAATACCTGCAGTTTTAGATTTAGTAAAAAAAATAATAGGTAAGGAACCAAATCAAACTGTTAATCCTGATGAAGTCGTTGCTGTTGGAGCAGCTATTCAAGGAGGAGTTTTGGCAGGCGAAGTTAAAGATATATTATTGCTTGACGTTACTCCACTTTCTTTAGGTGTAGAAACTTTAGGTGGGGTTATGACAAAAATGATAAATAGAAATACTACAGTTCCTACCAAGAAATCTGAGACATATTCAACTGCTGTTGATGGACAAACCAATGTAGAAATACATGTATTGCAGGGTGAAAGAGAAATGGCATCTGATAACAAAAGTTTAGGAACTTTTAGATTAGATGGAATTCCATCAGCACCAAGAGGTGTTCCTCAAATTGAAGTGACATTTGATATTGATGCAAACGGTATTCTTAGTGTTACAGCTAAAGACAAAGGAAGTGGTAAAGAGCAAAGTATTTCTATCACTGGTGCCTCTACATTATCGGATAATGAGGTTGATAAAATGGTTAAAGATGCAGAATCAAATGCATCAGCAGATAAAGAAAAAAGAGAAAAAATTGATTTAAAGAACCAAGCTGAAACACTTGTCTATCAGACAGAAAAGCAACTTGGTGAATTGGGAGATAAAATTGATGCTGCAGCAAAGTCGAAGGTTGAAGAAAAGAGCAACGCTTTAAAAGAGGCAACCTCAAAAGAGGACTATAAATCAATGAAAAAACTGCTTGAAGAGCTTCAACAAGAACTCTATGCAGTAGGTTCATCTGTTTATCAGCAACCTGGTAATCAGCCTCCAACATCTGGTTCAGCTAGTGGTCCTGATCAGAGTGAATCAAATGATAAAGGTGGAGACGATGTAATTGACGCAGACTTTACTGAATCAAAAGACTAGGAAAAGAAATTTTTAATTTCATTAGCAACCCATTTAGAACAAGCTGGTGCAAGTAAAATTCCATTCTTATAAAAACCTGTACATATAATTAATCCATCTCCGAAGTTCTTCATTATTGGTGAAGGTTCACCTTCAGGTCTAGATCTTATTCCGTACCATTTTTTAGAAATTTTTCCTTTAGTCAGCCAATTTGGTCTTTTATCGAGAAAATTTGTGAGTTTTCCGAATGTATTTTCTTCTGGTTGAGTACTATATTCGTCAGTTGATCCAATAATTAGCTTACTTTTTGATTTTGGAATTATATTTTTACCATTTATATTGAATTGTTTTGGCAGCGATAATAAATCAACTTCTGCATCATTTATCTCAATTTCCATAGCTTGACCTAAAACAGGTTTTAATTTGATGTTGTGAGATCGGCTATCTATTAAATCAATCGCTTTTAGTGAATTACACAAAATAACCAAGTCAGATTTGATGTTTTCATTATTCTTTGTTGTAGAAATCCATTGATTGTTTGATTTTCTTATTTTTATTATTTCTTCTCGCAAATAATTTACTTTTTTATGTTTTAGATATTTATCTAATGTTTGAAGTAAAGAAAAAGGATTTATTCTTCCATCTTCGAACGAGATCATCCCTTTTATATTTTTTGCTTGGAAGGCTTTATTTATATTTTTGATAAATATTGAGTCTTTTTCTAAAATTCGCAAGTTTTGATCATTATTTTCAAAAACAAATTTCTCTAATTTTTTAAACTTTTCTTCATCAGTAGTTAGTTGTATTAATGGTTTTTCGATATTTAATTCATAATTAAATTTTTGTAGGAATGTAATCCATTGTGGCCATAATTCAATGCTTTGTTTCCTGAGATCCCAGCTTCTACCTTTTCTTTTTTGATACATATTACCCATTAGTAACCCTAAAGCTGCATTGCTACTATTTTGGTGTTGAGCTGGATCTATTATCGTTACTTTGGAACCTAATTCTGATAATTCTAAGGCATTAAATTTTCCAATAATCCCTGATCCAATAATAACTATGTCTGCTTTTTGAAAATTTTCTTTTAAGCTTTTCATTGATATATTAGATATACTTGCTTATTTGACTTAATAGTTAAAGATTTTTTGGAACATCCTTCAATTATATTCAAAATTGTTTGTCCTGATCGTCCAGGTCTAGTAAGTTTACTTACAAGCTGGATTTCAAATTACGGTGGCAACATAAAACATTCTGATCATCATACAGATCAAGATGCGGGTTTATTTCTTAGTCGAATTGAATGGAATAGTAACAATGCATCTTTTAATAGAGATGAAATTTATAAAGAATTTGAAAAAATTGCAAATGAAGTAAATGGAATATTTAACGTAAATTATTCTGATGAAATTCCAAATGTTGCTATTTTCGTGAGTAAACAAAATCATTGTTTGATTGATTTACTTTGGCGAGTAAGAAATGGAGAACTCAAAATGAGAGTCCCGTTAATAATTTCAAATCATCCTGATCTTGAAAACATTGCAGATGATTTTAATGCAAAATTTGTTCATATTGATACCTTTAAAACTGATAAATCTATTGTTGAAGATCAATTTTTAAATTTACTAAAAGAATATGAAATTGATCTTGTTGTATTAGCCAAATATATGCAAATTTTGAGTGACTCTTTTTTAAAAAAGTTTTCTTCAATAATAAATATTCATCATTCTTTCTTACCCGCATTTAAGGGCGGGCAACCATATCATCGAGCTTGGAAGAGAGGTGTTAAATTAATCGGTGCTACTGCTCATTATGTGACTGAAGATCTTGATGAAGGCCCGATAATAGAGCAATGTACAGTTAATGTAAGTCATAGAGATGAAGTTGACGATTTGATTAGAAAAGGAAGAGATATTGAAAGAATAGCTCTAGCTAGAGCGGTTAGATTACACCTAAATCATCAAGTATTTGTTTATAACAGTAAAACTGCTGTTTTTGATTGAAGATAATTTTTTAGTCTTCTAATTCTATTTGTATTTGTCTTTCATAAATTGATTCTTCATTAAAAGCTCTTGCTATCAAGAAACTGGCAATGCAGCTGATTAATACAGGTTTCATTATTAATAAATTTTTTGTTAAAGCGAAAGCTAAAAACATTGCTGTAATTGGTGTTCGCGAGCATCCTGCTACGAAAGCTCCCATTCCTGCAAAAATGTATGTACTTGGTGCATGTCCTGTCGCAAGTTCCACCCAGCTCCCCATTATTAGTCCGATTGAACCTCCTAAAGTAAGCATTGGATAGAACAATCCCCCAGGAGCTCCAGATGCTGCAGCTAAACCTGTTGTGATAAATAATACTAAAACTGCTAATAAAGCAATTCCAATACTTGTATTTTGTTCAGCTATTATTTTCTGTAATTCATCTAAATTATGAAATGTACTGGGTAAACAAGAGTAGATGCTTCCTAAAATAAGTCCACAGATACTCATTTTTAAAACAAATTTATTTTTATACCACCTTTTCCCAAGATTTTGCATCAACAAAACATATCTGCTGTACAATTCTGCAAATATTCCAATAATTATTCCTAGTAAAACTAAGTAAATAAAATCTATAGGTAAGAAAAAAACTGATGGGTCATATTCTTTTTGAATCAAAAATCCGAGGTTAAAATCAAAGCCTCCTGCTTTAGGATCTAAACCTAAGGCTTGAATAATATCAGCAGATGAATCTGCAATGAAAGTTGTAATTACTACTAATAGCAAAATTACTGGTCTTGCAGAGTTTAATAACTCTTCTATTGCATAGACAAAACCTCCTAATGGAGCGCTAAATACTGCAGCTATACCAGCACCACCCCCTGCTGCTACTATGACTCTTCTAAAAGCTGTAGGAGCTTTGAGCCACTTGGCCATTTGCCAAGCTACTGATCCTCCCATCTGAACGGATGGACCTTCTGGACCCAAAGGGAATCCACTGCCAATAGCAATAATTCCTGATATTAGCTTTACTAATCCTACTTTTAAATTCATTGGAACTTTTTTATGTCTTAAAAAACCCATGATTTGACTCACTCCTGAACCTTTTGCAGCAGGTGCTATATTTTTGATCAAATATCCTGCAATAGCTCCTCCTAGAGCTCCAAAAATAGGTAAGACCGTAATAGATGGGAATTGGTCTAATAATGCTAATCTCCAATTATTAATAAAATAGATTCCAGTTTTAAAAAATATACTTGTGATTGAAGCTCCTAAACCTGTTAATAAGAGCGAAAATGCAACGACTAGAGATCTTTGTTTTAATAATTTTTTGATGCTACGAGAAGAATTATTACTTGTTTTTTGAATATTATCTTTTATAAAGTTCGGCATAGTCCATGATTACTTTGTCAAGCTGAAATCGTGTATTTCATCAAATTGAAGATAGCGATAAAGTTCATTTGAATATGGATTAATTTTATTTTTAGTAATATCTTGATATTCTTCAACTTCAGGTATTTTGCCAAGTAGTGCGCAAACTGCTGCTAACTCAGCGCTGCCTAAAAAGACTTGTGCATTTTTGCCAAGTCTATTGTCAAAATTTCTTGTACTTGTAGAAAATACCACAGATCCTTCATCTACTCTGGCTTGATTCCCCATACACAAAGAACAGCCTGGTAACTCTAACCTTGCACCACAATTTTCGAAAATTTTATAGTAACCCTCAGCTTTTAGAGTTTCTTCATCCATTTTTGTTGGTGGACAAATCCATAATTTAGCTTTTAAATTTTGTACACCTTCAAGAACTTTCGCAGCTGCTCTATAATGACCGATATTTGTCATGCAAGAACCTATGAAAACTTCGTCAATATTTGTATTGGCAACATCTGTTATCTCCTTTACGTTATCTGGATCGTTAGGGCAAGCAACTATAGGTTGTGTTACTTTTGCTAAATCAATTTCAATGACTTCTTCATAGTTGGCGTTGGTATCAGGCTGAATTAATTCAGGTTTTTTTAACCAATTTTTCATATCTTTTATTCTTCTTGAAATTGATTTTGAATCTTCATAATTGCTCTCAATCATTTTTTCTAGCAGGCAAATATTGCTTCTTAAGTATTCCTGTACAGTTTCTTGGGATAAAAGTATGGTACTACCAGCGCATGAGCGTTCTGCAGTAGCATCAGTAAGTTCAAAAGCTTGTTCAAGTTTTAGGTTTGGTAATCCCTCAATTTCCATAATTTTTCCGTTGAATATATTTTTCTTATTTGTTTTCTCAACAGTTAAGAGTCCTTTTTTAATTGCGAAGAGAGGGATTGCATTTACTAAATCTCTAAGAGTGATTCCTGGTAATAATTCTCCCTTAAATTTAACCAGCACAGATTCTGGCATATTTAATGGCATTGATCCTATTGCAGCGGCAAAGGCAACAATGCCCGAGCCTCCAGGGAATGAAATACCAAGAGGAAATCTAGTATGACTATCTCCTCCTGTGCCAACAGTATCTGGAAGAAGCATTCTATTAAGCCAGCTATGAATTATGCCGTCTCCAGGCTTAAGAGCTACTCCACCTCTTTGAGATATAAAATCAGGTAATTCTTTATGGGTCACTAGATCTACTGGTTTAGGATACGCAGCTGTATGACAAAAACTTTGCATTACTAAATCTGCAGTAAATCCTAAACAAGCTAGTTCTTTTAGTTCATCTCTAGTCATTGGCCCAGTAGTATCTTGACTACCAACTGTAGTCATAATTGGTTCACAGGTCGTTCCTGGCCTTACTCCATCTAAACCGCATGCTTTGCCTACTATTTTTTGAGCTTGAGTAAAGCCTGCATTACTTTCGGTTGGATTTTGTGGTCTGGTAAATATTTCACTAGGTTGATAATCTAATTTATTTCTAATTTTGTCTGTAAGAGATCTTCCAATCATAAGATTAATTCTTCCGCCAGCTTGAATCTCATCAGTAAGAGTTGATGGATACAAGTCGAATTTGCTTATTAATTCTTCAGTATTGGAATCTTTTTCAATTTTTTTAATAATGCCTTCATAAGGATATATTTTAATAACATCTCCTGTTTTCATTTGAGATACGTCAGCTTCTATTGGTAAAGCTCCTGAATCTTGTGCAGTATTAAAGAAAATTGGGGCTATTTTGCTACCAATTATTATTCCACCTGTTTTTTTGTTTGGAACAAAAGCAATATCTTCTCCTATATGCCAAATAAGAGAATTAATAGCAGATTTTCTAGAACTCCCTGTTCCAACAACATCTCCAACATAAGCTATTGGTAAATTTTGTTTTTTTAAATTATCAAGAATCTTTAGTCCATCTGGTTTTTTAAATTCCAACATAGCCAATGCGTGCATAGGAATGTCAGGGCGTGTTGTGGCATGTACAGCTGGAGATAAGTCGTCTGTATTTGTTTCACCGTCAACTTTAAACACTAAACAAGTAATCTCTTTCTCCAGAACTTTTTTATTTTTGAACCATTCTGCATTTGCCCAACTATTTACAACCTCTTTTGCATAAAAATTATTTTGAGATAATTCATAGATTTCATTAGCTGAGTCATAAACAAGAATAATATTTTTTAAAACTTCTGCCGCTTTTTTAGCAAGTAAACTATTTTTTCCTTTTAGTATTTCAACCAGAGAATTTACATTATATCCTCCTATCATTGTTCCTAGTATTTCAATTGCTTTTTCAGGATTTATCGATTTGCAATATTTTTCGGAATTAACAATAGCTGTAAGCCAGCTTGCTTTTACATAAGCAGCTTCATCAACTCCTGGTGGAACTCTATTTATAAGTAAATCAAGTAAATAGGATGAATCATAATTATCTTGTTCCAATAATTTTGTGATGCAATTTGTTTGCTCAGCATTTAATGGCAAAGGAGGTATTCCTTTAGTAGCCCTTTCAGCTACGTGATCTTCATAATCTTTTAGCAATGTTTCCAAATTCTTCATTAGTAAGGTTTAATGCCTAATCTATTGTTATTTTTAATATTGAAAAGGAGAGTATTCATAAATGCTTTTTTAAATATTCAAACTTCTTAATTAATCAACGATGACATCATCAAATAATTCAGCTTTAGAAAAGACATCAGATTTACATGTTGTTGAAACACGTCCATTAATTCCTCCAAGCAGATTACATAATGATATACCTTTAGATCACACCTCTGCTAATACAGTATCTAAAACAAGAAGATCGATACAAAATATTTTGCATCATAATAACCAGAAGGTTTTAGTCATTGTTGGTCCCTGCTCAATTCATGATTTAGATGCGGCAAAGGAATATTCAAAATATATTAAAAACTTTCGAGAAATTTATAAAGATAAATTAGAAATAATTATGAGAGTATATTTTGAGAAGCCAAGAACGACTATTGGTTGGAAGGGACTAATAAATGATCCTCATTTAGATGATTCTTATGATATTAATACTGGTTTAAGAAGGGCAAGAAGTTTGCTTTCATACCTGGCTTCTAGTGGAATACCTTGTGCTACAGAATTACTAGATCCAATAGTTCCTCAATATATTGCCGATTTGATAAGTTGGACTGCTATAGGTGCGAGAACCACTGAAAGTCAAACTCATAGGGAAATGGCATCAGGATTATCAATGCCTATTGGCTTTAAAAATGGAACGGACGGTTCCTTTACTACTGCAATAAACGCGATGCAGTCAGCTTCTAAATCTCATCATTTCTTAGGTGTTAATAACAATGGAATGGCTTCAATTGTTAACACTACAGGTAATCCAGATGGCCATATAGTTTTAAGAGGCGGCTCAACTGGCCCAAATTTTGAAAGTCAACATGTTCAAAGAATTTCATCCGAATTAAAACAATGTAATCTTCCTCATAAAATCATGATTGATTGTAGTCATGGAAATTCCAACAAAGACTTCCGAAAACAGTCTGAAGTGCTAAAGAATGTTGCTTTACAAATCAGTAATGGTGAAAAAAATATTTTAGGAGTGATGCTTGAAAGTCATTTAAAGGAAGGAAATCAAAAACTTTTAAACAAAGAGGACCTTGAGTTTGGCAGAAGCATTACAGATGCATGTATAGATATAGAAACAACAAAAGGATTACTTGCTATTTTATATAATTCTATAAATTAGTTATAAAAAAATTAAAACTTAGTGCCGACAAGATTGGGACAATAAAGTTATCTATCCCTAAAAAACTTATTTGTTCAAGTAAGGTTGCAATAAAAGCAATCGTAAAATAGTTTAAATTCAGACTATTTTGTTGGGCGTATCCTATCGAAGAAACTATTATCAAGCTTGTTAAAAACATTGTTAGAGTTCCAATTAAAGATTTTTTTTGTTTAAGAAAAAACCAACTTTTTGAGTTAAATGTTTTGCCTACTAATCCAGCTAATCCATCTCCGAAAGCCATTATAAAAAATCCAGTAATTAACGAATATGGATCTTTATCCCAGAAATGAGAAATTAAAATAAATAAACTTAGACAATAAAGTAATGTTCCATAACTTTTTCTTTCGACATCTTCAATTGTTGGAATTATTTTGAAAATATAATTTATGAGAACTAGTAATGAAATAATTCCCGTAAAAAAAAGAGCTGAATTCTGATCAATTTCTAGAAATTTTGCAATTGGTATTAAAGGGCCAATTCCAATATGTATTATTTTCCTTTTTAGTTCATTATTATTCGGCCTATATTTTTGAAAGATCCACGATAATAAAAATATTGAAAATATATAAATACAAATTAAGGCAATTTTTAACAATTTAATTATGCTGCTTTATCGTAATTTGACATCATCCTCAATCTTTTTAATGCTTTTGCTTCTAATTGCCTTACTCTTTCCCTAGACACTCCAATATCTTGTCCTATAGCTGCAAGAGTCGATTCTTCTGTCCCATCTAAGCCAAATCTTTTTTTCATAATTTCTTGTTCTCTTTCATTTAATTGAGAAAGCCAAGCACCTAAATGTTCTGTAAGAATAGATCGATCCATTCCTTCCATAGGATCTTCGCTATTAGGATCAGGAATAAGTTCTCCAAGAGTGCTTCTATCTTCCTCTCCTCTTGCGTGGGCATCAAGGGATGCGCAAGGAGCACTTTGAGAAATTAAGTCTTCTAAATCTTTTTGTTCAATTCCCATAGCTGTTGCCATTTCTAGCCTGCTTGGTTGTCTTCCTAGTTTATGAGATAAGTCTCTTGAAACTCTTCTCATTTTTGATAGTTTTTCACTAATGTGGATTGGCAATCTAATTGTTCTAGCACTATTGTCTATAGCTCGTGTCATTCCTTGTCTAATCCACCAATATGCGTAAGTGGAAAATTTATAGCCCATTTTTGGATCAAACTTATCTACTGCTCTTTCCAATCCAATTGTTCCTTCTTGTATTAAATCTAATAATTCTAAGCCTTGGTTTTGATATTTTTTTGCAACTGATACAACTAATCTCAGATTAGCTTCCATCATTTTATCTCTAGCTCTTAAACCTCTTTTTAATTGTTTCCATTCATCATGTTTTTTAGAATTTTTTAAATATATTTCGAGGCAAGCAATTAATTTTGCAAAACTATTTTTTGATTGATTCTCTATTTTACTAAAGTTTTCTTTTCCTCCATAAATACTTTCCTCCAAATCATGTTTAAAAGTCTTTTTGGGATTAGTTTCTTCTACTAAATTTATATCACTTATATTTTCTAAAATATTTTTTGATTTTTTTTCTTTGAAATTAAAATCACTTTTAAAAGCTAATGCTTCAGAAAGTTCATTGTTTTCAGTAAAAGATTTTACAAGTGTTTTTAATGTTTGAACTTTTTTGGCTAAATCAATTTCATCCTCTCCAGTTAATAATGGAACTCTTCCAATACTGGATAGGTAATAACCAATAGAATCAGTTACGAATCTTGTTGATCTTTTTTGGTTTGGTTTTGAAATTGATCGGGATTTTTTACCCTTTGATTCAAGCCCTGCATTAGGTAACTTAGGTCCTTCTAAATTTTTTGAAGAACTCTTGAAAGATTTTGTTAAATCTGGTTTTGCTTCGCGAGATTTACCCGCGGTGTTTGGTAATCTAGGCTCATCAATATTAGTTGAAGAGCTCTTTGCAGATTCCAGAGGGATCCCCATCACCCTGGCCTCCTAAATAATGGATTTTTTAAAAAACTAGCACTGAAATTGAAATAAAAACTACTTTTACTTTGAAACTTTAAAGACAAAAAAATCTTTTTTTTTTTAAATTTCTTCAGATCAGTTGATATAATTAGGTTTTTATAAAAATAAAAATTTTTTAAAATGTTAAGTAATTTTTTTAAATGTTATAAAAATCAATATTATTTTCATTTATTTATTAGGTCCATCTGTGATTGATTAACAGTTGATTTAACCTCATACTTCTCGTAAGAGCCATCCTCTTTCATGATCCAAGAAAAATAATTATCTTTGAGGTATGTTTGCAAAAGTGAGTATATTTGTGATTTTAATTGTGAATTTTCTATTGGCGTAACAGCTTCAATCCTTCTATCAAGATTTCTTTTCATCCAATCCGAACTGCCAATAAAAACATCATTTTCATCGTTATTACAAAACCAAAAGATTCTTGAATGTTCAAGAAAATGTCCAATAATACTTATTACCGTAATATTTTTGCTTAAATTTTTTCTTTGTGGATACAAGCAACATATACCTCTGATAATCAGACTAATTTTTACACCTGTTTGAGAAGCTAAATAAAGTAGTTGAATAATTTCTGGGTCTACTAAAGAATTCATTTTTGCAATTATCTCAGCTTTTTTACCTTCTTTTGCATGTTTAATTTCTCTGTTTATGAGAAAAATAAATCTCTCTCTTAAGGATGAGGGAGATACCAACAATTTTTGATAAGATTTTTGTTTAGAAAAACCTGATAAGTAATTAAATAATTCAAGTAAATCAGATGCAATTTCTGGGCCTGTGGAAAGTAATCCTAAATCTGTATAAAACCTTGAAGTATTGGAATTATAGTTACCTGTTCCAATATGAAAATAATTTCTTAAACTACCTTTTTCTTTTCGGACAATTAAAGCTATTTTTGTATGTGTTTTAAATCCTATAATGCCGTATACAACATGTACTCCAGCTTGTTCAAGTTGTTTTGCCCATTGAATATTATTATCTTCATCAAATCTTGCTTTTAGTTCAACAAGAGTCATTACCTCTTTGCCATTTTCTGCAGCTCTCATTAAAGCTGCGATAATTGGCGAATCTTTTGAAACTCTATATAAAGTTATTTTTATGGCCATGACAAGTGGATCATCAGCAGCACTATTTATGAATTCCTCAACTGAAGTTTTAAATAAGTCATATGGATGATGCAGAAGAATATCTTTTTTTCTAAGTATCGTGAAGATAGAATTCACATTAAGTTCTGAAGGTGAATCTAAATTTTGTAATTGTGGATGAGTTTTACCAATTAATAGATTTTCTTTTAAATCATCTCTATTGATTTTTGTAAGTTGACTTAAATCGTCAAGGCCTAAAAAACTTTTGCAAAAGTATATATATTCCTCTTGTATTGAAATACTTTCAATAAGTAATTTTAAGATATTATTTGGGATATCAGATTCTACTTCTAATCTAACTACGTCTCCACCTAATCTTCTCTTCTGCAAACTTTGTTCAACTGCTAAGAGAAGATCATCAGCTTCAAGTTCTTTTAATTCTAAATCTGCATCTCTTGTTACTCTAAAAAAAGAGTAATTAATACATTCCATTCCGTTAAATAACGCATCAATATTATTGCCAATCAAATCTTCTACACTTACGAATAAGTGGGTACTTTCATTATTACTACCAATAATTTCATTAGGAATTTGTATAAAACGATTTATATTTTTTGTTGGTATTTTGATTCTGACAAACTGATTTTTAGAATCCTCTCCATCTTTTATTAGAGCTGCTAAGTTCAGACTTAAATTACTTATAAATGGAAATGGATGTGCTGGATCAACAACTAATGGCGTTAATAAGGGAAAAATAGATGAAGTAAAGAAGTTATTACACCAATTTTTTTCATTCTCACTAAGATCCTCATATTTTTTTAAAAATATACCTTGTTTTTTAAGTTCATTATTTAATTCATTATTTACAAAGTTTTCTTGAAGAGTCGTTAAACTTTTTACTTCCCTATTGATCTGTCTTAATTGCTCTTTAGGTGTAAGTCCATCAATACTTTTTTTAGTTATGCCTGCTTCAACTTGAGCCTTTAAAGAAGCCACTCTAACCATAAAAAATTCATCAAGATTATTGCTAAAGATTGAGAAAAATTTTACTTTATCAAGAATTTTATATTCTTTTCCCATCCCAGTTAGGAGTACCCTCTTATTGAATTCAATCCAACTTAATTCCCTATTAATAAAATTATCAGCTTGTTTTTTCATTTAAATGCTTTTGATTTTGATCATAAATAAAATTATTTGTTTTACCCTCTGCAATAAGGTATATCATGAAAATTAAGATAATGGAACCAGCAATAAAAGGTGATTTAGGACCAAAACCATCATAAACTCTCCCAGCCATCGCTATTCCTAAAACACCACCAAGGCTCTGTAGACCTTGAAGATTACTTAGAATAGATCCTTGTTTATCGACTGCTAACTTTTTTGATATTAGTGCTCTTAATGTAGGGGTAATTAAACCGGCTCCAACTGCCAAGAATGATACAGCTGTATAAATATTAATTGTGGCATTTTCATTAGGGGCCGTTATTAAGAATGAGCATGCTACAAGAATGAATCCTGATCCAATGAGGGTCAACCTCATTTCGCCAAATTTCTTTACGAGAGGCCCAATAAGCCCTCCTTGAACAATTATTGCAATAATGCCTACTACCACTAAAGTTCCGCTTGATGCTTTGGTGGTCCAGTTTAAAGATTCTTGAAGAAAAAATATTAGGATATTTGTCAATCCAGTAAAAGCAATAAAGTAAATAAAAAATGCTAAGGACAATTTTCTAATTTTTTCTTCTTTGAATACTATAAATAGTTGTTTGAAAGGGTTTTTAAGAATTGTTTTTAATTTATTTGAGGTATTGTTGGGCCTTGTTTCTGGTAAGTAGAAGAATACTAAGAGAAAGTTTATGATTGGAATTATTGAAGCTATCAAAACTGGAATAATAAAATTATTATTTGTACTTTTTGCAAAAATTACAACGAATATATTTCCTAAGAAAAAACTTAAACCAAAGGCTACCCCAATTAGTCCAAAAGTTTTTGCTCTTTTTTCAGGGCTTGAAATGTCTGCAAGAATTGTTGTTGCTGTTGCTGCCGTGCCACCACTTAAACCGTCAATTAATCTTGCTAAAAATAATAAAAATAAAGGAACAGCTGCGATAGAATTTGACCAATTAAAAAGAACAGTAAAAGATAAAATTGAAATTCCTATTATTGAGCCAGAAATACAAAAAAGAGTCACAGGTCTTCTGCCGTATCTATCACTCATAACTCCAATAAAAGGAGAAGCTGTAAATTGAGCTAATTGGTAAGTACATGATAATAATCCATATGTACTGGCTTTAGAGTCAAAGAGTAAAACAAAAGAGGGTAAAATAGGTAAAAGGATACTTTCACTTAATCGATCATTTAGAAGAGTGACAAAAGCACTAAGGAGAGTAAATTTTTTATTTGATGTCAATAAATTTTCTTTCACAATATTTACCTTCATTCCAATTAACTTCTATTACCATACTTGTTAATGGAGATTAATGTGCCCGGTATTGTTTATTTAGTAGGAGCAGGTCCTGGTGATCCTGAACTTTTAACTCTAAAAGCTTTGCGTTTAATAAAAAATTGTGATGCATTGGTTCATGATGCATTAATCCCAGATGAAATAACAAAAGAAACAAGAAAAAATACAGAAATTTATCATGTCGGTAAAAGAGCTGGGAAGTGTTCTGTACCTCAGGTTGAAACAAATGATCTTATTTTGAAATTGGCCAAAGAAGGTAAAAATGTTGTGAGGCTCAAAGGGGGAGATCCGTTCGTTTTTTCAAGGGGTGGTGAAGAAGTATCTTTTTTAGAAAAAAATGGCGTATCAGTTGAAATAGTGCCTGGGATTACTTCTGGTATAGCTGCTCCCACATATTTTGGTATTCCACTTACTCATAGAGATGCTGCGAGTTCTGTAACTTTCGTAACTGGGCATGAGCATGTTGATAAGTATAAAAAGAGCGTCAATTGGAGAGATTTAGCAAAATCTTCAGATAGCTTAGTTATTTTTATGGGTATAAAAAATATTGAATTTATTGTAGAGGAATTAATTTTAGGCGGCTTATGTAAGGATACAAAATGCGCTGTAATCCAAGAAGCTACTTTGAAAAATCAAAAATGTTTTATAGAGAAATTAGATAATCTTCCAGATAAAATCAAAGATAAAGAATTTTTAGCTCCATCTATTATCATTATTGGAAAAATTGTTGAATTTAAGGTTAATAACAATATAACTAAAGTATCTGATGTATATTTACCAGATATTAATAAAGTTCAATTATATAATAAATCCCAAAAGTAAATTGGATCGAATTTAGGTTTAAGCTTTAAATCATTAACTTGATAAATTTGTCTACAAGATAAGCTATTAATTGCAACTATTATGTCATCATTTTGAAATTCTGGAGGAATTAATTCTTCTTTTACAATTTTCAATTTTAAAGCTTGAGAAACCATAATCCCCTCTAAACAGCCGCTCTCTTTTCTAGGAGTTATCCATTGATTATTTCTTTTAATTAGCAGATTAAATGTACTGCCGCAACTAAGTTCACCTGACGTATTTAATAGGATAGAGTCATTAAATGATTTTTCATTAGCTTCTGTCAAAACTTGTATTGCCTGATTATACGAAAATGTTTTGCATTTACTTATAAGACTAAATTCATTTATTTTTTCCGTTTGACTAATAAAAACGCTTATCGGATTAAAATTTGGTTTGATTTTATAGAACTCAAGCCATAAATTATCTAAATCTTTTGTCTCTAAAGTGCTATCAATTGTTAGTGTTCGACCTTCATTAGTTCCTCGACTATAGTTTATTCTTACTGAAGCAAATTGATCAGTCTTAAGCGATAACCTTCTAATTCCATCTTGAATAAGTTGTCTCAAAGCTAATTTATTTATTTTGAGATTAATATTTAAAATTTTGCTACTTTTTTCTAACCTTTTAAAGTGTTCATCAAAAAGAATAGGTTTGTTTTCCTTTATCAAAATGGTCTCAAATATACCATCAGCAAATTTTAATCCTCTATTATTAGCAGCAATAAATATTCTATCAATATCTAGCCATTGATTCCTGTGCCAGCCTAATGTTTCAATCATTTTAGTGAATCAATTAATGGTAAAAGTTTCCACTTTAATTCATTAGTTTCCTCTTCAGGGTTTGAGTCAATAACTATTCCACAACCAGCATATATATTGATTTTTTTGTCTTTAATTAAAAATGATCTTATTAGTATATTGCTGTCAAACTCTCCATTCCAGTCAAGTTTTAAAAATGATCCACAGTATGGCCCGCGTTCACATTCTTCTAATTCAAAAAGTCTCTGGCATGATCGTAATTTAGGGGCTCCAGTTATAGAGCCCCCAGGCCAACAAGCTTTAAGTAAATCGATCCAGTTCTTGTCTTTTTTTAATTTGCCTCTAATTACTGAAGTTAGATGATGAACTTTTAAGAAACTTTCAAGTTTTAATATTTCTGGCACCAGAATACTTCCTGTCTCGCAAACTTTACTTAAATCATTTCTTATTAGGTCAACAATCATAATATTTTCGGCTCTATCTTTTTCGTTCGTTATTAAATCAATAGCATTAAGTGCGTCTTGATTTAAATCCTTATCTCTAGATCTAGTTCCTTTGATAGGTCTTGATTCTACTAATTTTTTTTTATCTATTTTTATAAATCTTTCTGGTGAGGTAGATAATACCGCCTCTTTATAATCATCCTTATTATTTATTATTATTCCTCCAAAGGGAGCTCTTAATTTACTTCTTATTTTTAAATAAATATCTAGAGGATTATAGTTTTTGGAAGATTCAATTTCGCATTTAGTTGTGAGGTTTGCTTGAAATAAATCTCCTATGGAAATTAATTTCTTTAATTTTATAATATTTTTCTGAAATTTTTCAGCCATTTCGTCTAAATTAATTTTTGAAAAGTTGAAAGTCAAATTTGTTTTAATAATATTTTCTTCTTCAATAGTGTTTATATTGTTGATTATTTTTTTGTAATTTATCAATTCAGATGAGTTTGTACCTTCGATTATTATTTCTTTTTTTATTAGATTACATTTAATGATTGGATCATATGATGCAATCCATAAAGTTGCCATATCAGATTGTCGCCATGGGTTTTTTGGTTCTATGTATACTCCAGCTTCATAGCTTAACCATCCGATCCAAAATCCTTTTTCAATATTTTTTAAACTGTTAAAAGGATTATTAGTTTTGTCTAAGTTATTGATATCTCTTGATTGAATGATTTCTGTAGGTTTAATTCCTATTATTGACCA
Organism: uncultured Prochlorococcus sp.; assembly: GCA_902596585.1. Taxonomy (GTDB): domain Bacteria; phylum Cyanobacteriota; class Cyanobacteriia; order PCC-6307; family Cyanobiaceae; genus Prochlorococcus_A. The sequence continues at coordinate 458 of CACJUL010000005.1, read as the reverse complement.
TTCCCCATTTTCTTTACCATCACTGTCTAGCCAAGCTAATCCTTTATCTCCGAATTTTTTTGCAAGATGATATGTAATAAGTGCTGGATCTATCCATTTTTCTAGAATTATTTTTTTTATTTTCATTTTTTATTGTTGTTATTGAGCCATTTTTCATAAGCAGCATTTCTAATTCTGCAGCTATCACACTTACCGCATGGTTCTAAATTTCCTGAATAACAACTCCATGTTTTATCTAAAGGGACATGATTATCAAAAGCTAATTTAATAATTTCCTCTTTATTTAGATCTAATAGTGGAGTCCAAAGTTTTATTGGGTTGTTTTCTCTTCCTCTTTTATTGGCTAAATCTGCTAATTCTTGAAATTTTTTAATGTAGTCAGGTCTGCAATCTGGATAACCAGAATAATCTAGTGCATTAACTCCTAATCCTATAAAATCAGCATCTATTGCTTCGGC
>CACJUL010000004.1 GCA_902596585.1 uncultured Prochlorococcus sp. | reverse complement strand
ATTATCATATTGTTCAAACTGGCGAAAATCTTACTGAGATATCAAACAAATATAATTTAAAAGTAATCGATCTGATAGAGATTAATAATCTAAATAATCCTGATTCAATAAAAGTTGGTCAAAAGCTCACAATTAGAAAAAAGAACAGAATTAATTCAGAACATCATGAAATAACTGAAAATAAAAAAAATAATGACTTTGTTGAGTTAGATAAAAAAATTTATGGTCCTATAACTATTCAAAGTAAACCATATAGAGATATTAAAGGTAGAAAAGTTCTAAACTTACTAAATAAAGAAAATAAAAAACTGATTCTTTCAATCAATTGTGATTCAAAGGAATTAGATGTAAGAATACCTGGTAGGAAATGGATGGGAAGTAAGCCTGCTAAAGAAGAATTCGAAAATAATTTAATAAATGATTTTTGTTAAAACTTTTAATTAATATGTGTGAATAATTTGTATAAGAATATTAATGATGAGTTATTCTACAAAAAGTTAAATTAATAGTAATGGCAATTTCAAGAGGAGACCTCGTAAGAGTAAAAAGACCAGAATCATATTGGTACAATGAAATAGGGAAAGTTGCTTCAGTTGATACATCAGGTATTAAATATAACTGTGTAGTCAGATTCGATAAAGTAAATTATGCTGGGATAAGCGGTACTGATGGTGGAGCAAATACAAATAACTTCGCTGAAAGTGAATTAGAGAAAGCTTAAATAATTGCCTGAATTACCTGAAGTTGAAACTGTTCGCAGAGGTTTAGAGCAAAAACTTAATAAGTTTATTATTAAAAAAGTAGAAGTTTGTAGGGATTCAACTGTTGCATTCCCAACAAACAAAGAAGATTTCATAAAAGGTCTTCAGAACTCACTCATTTATAAATGGGACAGAAGAGGAAAATATTTAATAGCTCAATTAAAAGAAGTTCAAAATGAGAATACTCAATTTCCTCTAGAAAATTCACAAAATAAAGGATTTCTTGTGGTTCATCTAAGAATGACTGGATATTTCAAATTTATTGAAAACTCAACTCATCCTTGTAAACATACAAGAATAAGATTTTTCGATGAAAATAATAATGAGCTTAGGTACGTTGACGTAAGAAGTTTTGGTCAAATGTGGATGATTAATAAAGGCTTATCGATTAGCAAAATAATTAAAGGGTTAGGTTCATTAGGACCAGAACCATTTTCTAAAGACTTTGATGCAAATTATCTCAATAAAATTATTTCAAAAAGAAAAAAATCTATAAAAGCAATTTTATTAGATCAAACAATAGTGGCAGGTATAGGTAATATTTATGCTGATGAAAGTTTATATTCTGCTGGCATCTCACCTTTTAGAGAAGCTCGAACAATAAAGAAAAATGAATTAATCAAGCTCAAAGAATCAATAGTAACTGTATTAAAAAAAAGTATAGGTTCTGGGGGAACGACATTTAGCGATTTTAGAGACTTAGAAGGAGAAAATGGGAATTTTGGTTTACAGACAAATGTCTATAGGAGAACTGGAAAAGAATGTCGTAAATGCGGAAATTTAATTGAAAGACAAAAAATTACCGGAAGAAGTACCCATTGGTGTCCTAAGTGCCAAAAATAAAAAGGGCTTACTCAAGAAGAGTAAACCCTTTTAAATATTTTTACCTGGCATTGAGCTATTTTCTCAAGGGGCTACCCCCTAAATATTTTCGCCGCTGATGCGTTTCACAACCGAGTTCGAGATGGATCGGAGTGGTTCCACATCGCCATGAACACCAGGATAGTGTGAACCTTGAGAACTGCATAGAAAATTATATTTTATAAAAACAATAAATTAAGTTTATTTGGTCAAGCCCTCGGTCTATTAGTACTCCTCCGCTGCACTTGTTACCAAGCTTCCACGTAGAGCCTATCAACGGGTGTTCTTCCCGTGACCTTACTGGCTTAAGCCATGGCAATACTCATCTTGAGGTGGGCTTCCCACTTAGATGCTTTCAGCGGTTATCCACTCCGCACATGGCTACCCAGCGTTTACCGTTGGCACGATAACTGGCACACCAGAGGTGCGTTCCTCCCGGTCCTCTCGTACTAGGGAGAAATCCTCTCAATATTCCTGCGCATACACCGGATATGGACCGAACTGTCTCACGACGTTCTGAACCCAGCTCGCGTACCGCTTTAATGGGCGAACAGCCCAACCCTTGGGACCGACTTCAGCCCCAGGTTGCGATGAGCCGACATCGAGGTGCCAAACCTCCCCGTCGATGTGAACTCTTGGGGGAGATCAGCCTGTTATCCCTAGAGTAACTTTTATCCGTTGAGCGACGGCCCTTCCACGCAGAACCGTCGGATCACTAAAACCGACTTTCGTCCCTGTTCGACTTGTAGGTCTCACAGTCAAGCTCCCTTCTGCTTTTGCACTCAACGACTGATTTCCAACCAGCCTGAGGGAACCTTTGTGCGCCTCCGTTACCTTTTAGGAGGCGACCGCCCCAGTCAAACTGCCCATCAGATACTGTCCGCTTCCCGGATAACGGGTAAGCGTTAGAACCCTAGCTCTAAAAGAGTGGTATCTCACCGATGACTCAATAGTACCCACAAGCACTATTTCAACGTCTCCCACCTATTCTGCGCATTCAGAGCCCGAGCACAATATCAAACTACAGTAAAGCTTCATAGGGTCTTTCTGTCCGGGTGTATGTAGTCCGCATCTTCACAGACAATTCTATTTCGCCGAGCCTCTCTCCGAGACAGCGCGCAAATCGTTACACCTTTCGTGCGGGTCGGAACTTACCCGACAAGGAATTTCGCTACCTTAGGACCGTTATAGTTACGGCCGCCGTTCACCGGGGCTTCAGTCGCCAGCTTCACTAAAAGCTAACCAGCTTCCTTAACCTTCCGGCACTGGGCAGGTGTCAGCCCCCATACATCGTCTTGCGACTTAGCGGAGACCTGTGTTTTTGGTAAACAGTCGCTTGCGCCTCTTCACTGCGACCAGCTCTCGCTGGCACCCCTTCTCCCGAAGTTACGGGGCCATTTTGCCGAGTTCCTTAGAGAGAGTTATCTCGCGCCCCTCGGTATTCTCTACCACCCCACCTGTGTCGGTTTCGGGTACTGGCATTTGTGTCTTAACGAGTATAGGGCTTTTCTTGGAAGCATGACATCACCAACTTCGCTGCCGTAGCAGCTCGTACTCACGCCTTAGCTCAAGATGTTTTCTCCATCTCTCAAAGCCTCGAACGCTTGAACCAGTAACCAACATCTGGCCTGGCTAGCCTTCTCCGTCCCCCTTCTCAAAACACAACTGGTACAGGAATATTGACCTGTTATCCATCGACTACGCCTTTCGGCCTCGCCTTAGGGCCAGACTAACCCTCCGCGGACGAGCCTGCCGGAGGAACCCTTAGGGTTTCGGGGCATGGGATTCTCACCCATGTTTTCGCTACTCAAGCCGACATTCTCACTTCTATGCTGTCCACGCCCGCTTACGCTAACGCTTCACCCTACATAGAACGCTCCCCTACCATAAATAAATTTATCCGCAGCTTCGGTATAACGCTTAGCCCCGTTCATTTTCGGCGCAGGATCGCTCGACCAGTGAGCTATTACGCACTCCTTTGAGGATGGCTGCTTCTAGGCAAACCTCCTGGTTGTCTGGGCAATCCCACCTCCTTTATCACTTAGCGTTAATTTTGGGACCTTAGCTGGCGGTCTGGGCTGTTTCCCTCTTGACTATGGAGCTTATCCCCCACAGTCTGACTGCCTAGTTACACACAGGGTATTCAGAGTTCATATCGATTTGGTACCGCTTTCGCAGCCCGCACCGAAATGGTTGCTTTACCCCCCTGCTGGAGCACTAGACGCTACGCCTCAACGTATTTCGGGGAGAACCAGCTAGCTCCTGGTTCGATTGGCATTTCACCCCTAACCACAGCTCATCCGCTGAATTTTCAACTTCAGTCGGTTCGGACCTCCACTTGGTATCACCCAAGCTTCATCCTGGCCATGGTTAGATCACCAGGGTTCGGGTCTATAAACACTGACAAACGCCCTATTAAGACTCGCTTTCGCTGTGGCTCCACCATTTCCGGTTTAACCCGCCAGTGCCTATAAGTCGCCGGCTCATTCTTCAACAGGCACACGGTCACCCGATTAGTCGGGCTCCCATTGCTTGTAAGCTCACGGTTTCATGTTCTATTTCACTCCCCTCCCGGGGTTCTTTTCACCTTTCCCTCGCGGTACTGTTTCACTATCGGTCACACAGTAGTACTTAGCCTTACGAGGTGGTCCTCGCAGATTCACACGGAATTCCACGTGCTCCGTGCTACTCGGGATACAGCTAGGTCAACTTATCTTTCAATTACGGGGCTTTCACCCTCTGTGGCACGCCATTCAAACGTTTCTTCTAGACTTGTTGATCCATATTGCTGTCCCACAACCCCGATAGTCAAGACTATCGGTTTGGGCTGTTCCCCGTTCGCTCGCCGCTACTGAGGGAGTCGTTATTTACTTTCTCTTCCTCCAGCTACTAAGATGTTTCAGTTCGCTGGGTTAGCTCGCACCAACCTATATATTCAGTTGGCCGTACATGGGGTTGCCCCATTCGGAAATTCCCGGATCAAAGTGTGCTTCCAACTCCCCGAGACTTATCGCAGGTAACCACGTCCTTCATCGCCTCTGTGTGCCTAGGTATCCTCCGTGAGCCCTTTGTAGCTTGACCAATAACTTCAAAAATTGAAGCATCAGCTTAATAGAATTGTTATTTAATGCATTCGCACAAATAATAAATCTGCATCATTAAAGATGCTTATTGTCTTTAAAATAATCTATGCAGTTGTCAAGGTTCTCTGAAAACAATGAAATTAATTCAATGAGTCCAGCATCTTAATAGATTCAATTAGGAAGCTAGATTCGTTCAGAATTTGATCATAACTCAAAACAATTCCCTTCTATAAATTATGAAGAGGTGGTGATCAGTGGAGGTAAGCGGACTCGAACCGCTGACATCCTGCTTGCAAAGCAGGCGCTCTACCAACTGAGCTATACCCCCAACATAGAGATATGGGCCATCCTGGACTTGAACCAGGGACCTCACCCTTATCAGGGGTGCGCTCTAACCACCTGAGCTAATGGCCCAGGAAAAGTAATGGGTGTGACCTAGAAAAAACTTAGGAAATAAAATCCTTAAATAATCAAGAATGTGAGATACCGATCGACCTAAGGTGACAAAATTAATATTTAACATTTTGTTGTCTCCCTGTTAGGAGGTGATCCAGCCGCACCTTCCGGTACGGCTACCTTGTTACGACTTCACCCCAGTCATTAGCCCCACCTTCGGCGTCCTCCTCCACAAGGGTTGGAGTAACGACTTCGGGCATGGCCAACTTCCATGGTGTGACGGGCGGTGTGTACAAGGCCCGGGAACGTATTCACCGCAGTATGCTGACCTGCGATTACTAGCGATTCCTACTTCACGTAGGCGAGTTGCAGCCTACGATCTGAACTGAGCCACGGTTTATGGGATTTGCTAGCTCTCGCGAGTTTGCTGCCCTTTGTCCGTAGCATTGTAGTACGTGTGTAGCCCAGGGTGTAAGGGGCATGATGACTTGACGTCATCCACACCTTCCTCCGGTTTATCACCGGCGGTCTTTCTAGAGTGCCCAACTAAATGCTGGCAACTAAAAACGTGGGTTGCGCTCGTTGCGGGACTTAACCCAACATCTCACGACACGAGCTGACGACAGCCATGCACCACCTGTCACTGCATTCCCGAAGGCACCCTCAAATTTCTAAGAGGTTCGCAGGATGTCAAACCCTGGTAAGGTTCTTCGCGTTGCATCGAATTAAACCACATACTCCACCGCTTGTGCGGGCCCCCGTCAATTCCTTTGAGTTTCACACTTGCGTGCGTACTCCCCAGGCGGAACACTTAACGCGTTAGCTACGACACCGAAGGGGTCGATTCCCCCGACACCTAGTGTTCATCGTTTACGGCCAGGACTACAGGGGTATCTAATCCCTTTCGCTCCCCTGGCTTTCGTCCATGAGCGTCAGTAATGGCCCAGCAGAGCGCCTTCGCCACTGGTGTTCTTCCCGATATCTACGCATTTCACCGCTACACCGGGAATTCCCTCTGCCCCTACCATACTCAAGCCTTTCAGTTTCCACTGCCATGATGGAGTTAAGCTCCACGTTTTAACAGCAGACTTGAAAAGCCGCCTGCGGACGCTTTACGCCCAATAATTCCGGATAACGCTTGCCACTCCCGTATTACCGCGGCTGCTGGCACGGAATTAGCCGTGGCTTATTCCTCAAGTACCGTCATATCTTCTTCCTTGAGAAAAGAGGTTTACAGCCCAGAGGCCTTCGTCCCTCACGCGGCGTTGCTCCGTCAGGCTTTCGCCCATTGCGGAAAATTCCCCACTGCTGCCTCCCGTAGGAGTCTGGGCCGTGTCTCAGTCCCAGTGTGGCTGATCATCCTCTCAGACCAGCTACTGATCGAAGCCTTGGTGAGCCATTACCCCACCAACTAGCTAATCAGACGCGAGCTCATCCTCAGGCGAAATTCATTTCACCAATAGGCATATGGGGTATTAGCGGTCGTTTCCAACCGTTATCCCCCTCCTGAGGGCAGATTCTCACGCGTTACTCACCCGTCCGCCACTAACCCGAAGGTTCGTTCGACTTGCATGTGTTAAGCACGCCGCCAGCGTTCATCCTGAGCCAGGATCAAACTCTCCGTTGTGTTCAAATCCTTTTGTAGATAAATCTACTCAATATGAATTGCATTCTCCAAATAAAAATAAGATTGACTTAAATTATTTAGGTTCAGCCTCCTTAAGTAATTAAGGATTACTTTGAGTGCACATTAAAAATATTTTAAAGTGACTTTCCAAGATCTCAGATCCGTTGGTTTTCAAAACTAAAAGTTAGTAAATGAAAACAATTTATATATTCTTGACGGGACCTCACACCTTTATTGCAAATACATCTCAAAATTACCAAATCAAATTTGATAAAGTTTTGACGCAATAAAAGCATCAGTTCCTAAGTTTTTTAATTTTCTAGGTGCAGAGTTAAACAACAAGTGAATAACTCACTTCGAAGGGAAAACCCTTCTTCTGGCTGAAAATATTGATCGAAATCAAATCTTCAAAAATTCATTAAATTACCAAAAATCAGATTTAAGATAATCGTCTGAATTCTGCAAAAAAATTTTTTTTTGCCCAGAAGGAAATACTAAACCATCCGACTGTAATTATGCAACCTTTTATACAAAACTTTTTTATTAATTTTTTATTTGTTCAAAGTCTCCTTAAACAACTAGGCTTAAATAAAGGGATATTAATGAAATGGCAGAAAGATTTAGTCAAAAAAATTTAAGAGTAAGACCAAGTTCCGAAGAGGAGAAAATTGTAACAAATGCGCAAAAACACTTTGAAAAAACCTTAGTTGAAATTTCAGGCGAGGTGGTAGGCAGTGTGGCTGCACTAGAACACCCAACAAAAAATAAAACGTTAAATTATGGCGAAATATTTTTAAGAGACAATGTTCCTGTAATGATTTATCTCCTTACCCAAAAACGGTACGGAATTGTAAAAAAGTTTTTAAGTGTATGCCTTGAGTTACAAAGCACTAATTATCAAACGCGTGGGGTATTTCCTACTAGTTTCGTTGAAGAGAATGGGAAGCTAATTGGTGACTATGGCCAAAGATCAATTGGCAGAATTACTTCGGCTGATGCGAGTTTATGGTGGCCCATTTTATGTTGGTATTATGTTAATAAGAGTGGTGATTATGAATTTGGAAAAAGTCAAAGCGTGCAACGAGGTATTCAACTTTTATTGGATTTAGTTCTGCATCCAACATTTGAAGGTACTCCCGTACTTTTTGTTCCGGATTGTGCATTTATGATTGATAGACCTATGGATGTATGGGGAGCACCACTAGAAGTTGAAGTTTTACTGCATGGATGTTTGAAAAGCTGTATAAACTTAATGGAACTAAGTAGAGCAGATCATGTAAGTAGGCTATTAGATCAAAGACTTATTCTCACAAATCAATGGGTTAAGGATTTAGGAAGTTTTCTTTTAAAACATTATTGGGTTACCAGCCAAACAATGCAAATTCTAAGAAGAAGGCCAACAGAGCAGTATGGAGATGATCAACACTTCAATGAATTCAACGTTCAACCTCAGGTAGTTCCCTCATGGCTTCAAGATTGGTTAGAAAATAGAGGTGGATATTTAATTGGAAATATTAGAACAGGAAGACCTGACTTTCGATTTTATAGTTTGGGAAATTCCTTAGCTTGTATGTTCGGCGTACTCCCGCCTGCAGAACAAAGAGCTTTATTTAGATTAGTTTTACACAACAGGCAGCATTTGATGGCTCAAATGCCTATGAGAATTTGTCACCCTCATATGGATGTCGAAGAATGGCAAAATAAAACTGGTTCGGACCCAAAGAATTGGCCTTGGAGTTATCATAATGGTGGTCACTGGCCAAGTTTACTTTGGTTTTTTGGCACAGCTGTTCTTTTACATCAAAAAAAATTCCCTTCAGATGATGTAATGCTAATGGAGGAAATGAAATCTTTAATAGAAGAATCTTATTGGTGTCAACTTAATCAATTACCTAAACAAGAATGGGCCGAATATTTTGATGGGCCAACAGGTACTTGGGTTGGACAACAATCAAGAACATATCAAACATGGACCATAGTTGGTTTTTTATTAATGAATCATTTTCTAAGAGAAGATAATGATGACTTAAGTATGTTTAAAATCTAAAATTTAAAATAAACCTAAAGTTAGGGATTTATCTATAGGTAGACAAGCTCCAATACCAAGATAAATTGTTAAAAAAGTACCAAATAAAAAAACTGACATCGCTACTGGCCTTCTGAAAGGATTAGAGAATTTATTTACGTTTTCTATAAAAGGTAAAATCATTAAACCAAGAGGTATTAATGTTTGAAGCGCAATACCTAAAAGCTTATTAGGGACAACTCTTAATATCTGAAAAACTGGATAGAGATACCATTCAGGTAATATTTCTAAAGGAGTAGCGAAAGGATTTGCTTTGTCTCCCAACATTGCGGGATCCAGGACAGCTAATCCAACGACACATGCGATAGTCCCGAGAATCACTACTGGGAAAATATAAAGTAAATCGTTTGGCCATGCCGGCTCTCCATAGTAGTTATGACCCATACCTTTGGCTAGCTTTGCTCTTAATTTTGGATCTGATAAATCTGGTTTTTTAAGCGTTGACATTTGAATCTTGGAGATAATTTAAGTATAAAGGTTTATAAAGGACCTGAAATACCCTGTTTACGAATCATTAGAAAATGCATCAACATGAAAACTGCTAATGACCATGGCAAAACAAAAGTATGAAGACTGTAAAATCTGGTCAATGTAGATTGACCAACACTTTCTCCACCTCTAAGTAGTTCAACCATAAAATCTCCAATTACTGGAATGGCTGCAGGCACTCCTGAAACAATTTTGACTGCCCAATAACCAACTTGATCCCAAGGCAAGGAATAACCCGTAACACCAAAAGCAACAGTTATGACCGCCATTACAACACCTGTGACCCAAGTTAGTTCTCTTGGTCTTTTGAAACCACCTGTAAGATAAACTCTAAAGACATGGAGAATTAACATTAAGACCATCATAGATGCACTCCATCTGTGTACTGATCTTATTAACCATCCGAAACTTACATCAGTCATCAAATAACTTACAGAACTATAAGCTTGCGTAACAGTTGGCTTATAGTAAAAAGTCATTGCAAAACCTGTTGCAAATTGAATTAAGAAGCATACTAAAGTTATGCCTCCTAAACAATAGAAAATATTTACGTGAGGGGGTACGTACTTGGAAGTTACGTCGTCAGTTATGTCTTGGATTTCAAGCCTTTCTTGAAACCAGTCATAAACAGATGAAGAATTCGCCATCCAAAAAAAAATTAGCTTTGATATAAAGAGCTTACTTAAAATTCTTATACTTGGTGTTAACCCTTAACCCAATGAATTCATCTTTTAACAAACTTTTAACATTCAAGACAATGATCAATATATTAATGATCATTGTTCTTTCTACAAATTTTTTATTGATTGAAGGAGTCTATGCTCTCAGTGATAGCAAGCAATTAGTCCTTGATGCTTGGACCTTAGTGAACGAGGGTTTCTACGACCCAGACAAGTTTGATGAAATACAATGGAAGAGAATTAGACAAAAAACATTACAGAAACAAATTGAAACAAGTGAAGAAGCTTATTCAGCGATTGAAGACATGCTAAGACCCCTAGAAGATCCATATACAAGAATTTTACGCCCTAAAGATTATGAACTCTTGAAATCGAGCAATTTTGGTAGTGAAATTAATGGTGTAGGACTCCAATTGGGTGAGGATGAGGATAGCAAAAAAGTAATAGTAGTATCTACTCTCGGGGGCTCACCAGCGGAAGAATCTGGAATAGTTAGTGGGGAATTTATTGAGAAGGTAGATGGGATTCCGACAAATGTATTAGGACTTGCGAATACTGCCTCTAAATTAAGAGGTGAATCAGGAACAAAAGTTTTAGTTGAAATTACGTCAAAATTAGGAGAAATTAGAGAGGTTGATTTGGAAAGAAGATCAGTAGATCTTAGACCTGTAAGAACCAAGAGACTAAGAGACGATTCTCACACAATTGGATATTTAAGGATCACTCAATTTAGCGAGAGCGTACCTAAAAAAGTTGAAGAAGCTCTTCAGGAGCTAAGAGAGAAAGAAGTTGAAGGATTGATATTGGATCTCAGAAATAATTCAGGCGGATTAGTCAGCTCGGGAATAGCAGTTGCAGATTCATTGCTGAGCAAAAGACCAGTAGTAGAAACAAAAGATAGAAATGGGATCAAAGACGCAATCACGTCTCAAGAAGATACATCATTTGATGGACCAATGGTGACTTTGGTTAATAAAGGGACTGCTAGTGCTAGTGAGATACTTGCAGGTTCTTTGCAAGATAATGATAGATCAATTCTCATGGGAGAACAGACGTATGGGAAAGGTTTAATTCAATCCTTAAAAAGTTTAGGAGAAGATAGTGGAATAGCCATAACAGTGGCTAGTTATCTAACTCCCAACGGTAATAATATTCAAGGTCAAGGAATTACACCTGATAAATTACTAGACTTAGTCGATACTAGTGAATACGGAAGTTCTGATGACAAATGGGTTAGAAATGCAGAATTATTTCTGGAGTCACTTTTAGAAAAAGAAGAAGTTTCAATTGAAGATAATGAATTTAAAAGTGAAGAGACAATAAATGTAGTAGCAAAAGATTAAAAAAATTTATAAAAGATGAGTATTAAAAGAATTTTCCATGATCCGATTCACAAAGAAATAGTGTTTGATTCAGGAAAGCCTGAGGAATTAATGATTATGGAATTAATTGATACAATTGCTTTTCAGAGATTAAGAAGAATAAAACAATTGGGCGCTGCATCATTACTTTTTCATGGCGCAGAGTCGAGTAGGTTTACTCATTCAATTGGCGTTTTTTATATCGCAAGAAAAATATGTCAGAGATTAACTCAGAAAAAATCTTCATTTAGTGAAAATAAATTTGTTCTTTATGGTGCCGCTCTTTTACATGATTTAGGCCATGGACCTTTAAGTCATACAAGCGAAACAATATTCGATCATAATCATGAAAAGTGGTCTCAAAAACTTGTTAAATACTACTCTCCAATAAATTCAATACTAAAAAAATATGATAAGGAACTACCCAGACAAATTGGAGAATTATTTGAATCAAAACAATTATTTTCAAAACCTTTAAAAACATTGATTAGCAGTGAAATAGATTGCGATCGTCTCGATTATCTTTTACGCGATAGTTACAACACAGGCACCAAATATGGCTTGGTAGATTTGGAGAGAATTATTTCAGCCCTGACTTTTTCTCCTGACGGTAATATTGCGATTAAACCAAAAGGGATAGTTGCTATTGAACATTTCTTAGTATTAAGAAACTTGATGTATAGAACTATCTATAACCATAAAATAAATGAGATATCCACATGGATTTTAGAAAAAATTTTATGCACAATAAAAAATAATTCGGAAAAGAAGATTTCGATAGATAAATCTCTTCACAATTGGATATTTTCTCCTTCAAAGGTTGATTTTGATGATTTCATAAGAAATGATGATATAACCTTTTACTACCATCTGATTAGATGGAAAGATGAATCTTTCGAACCACTCTCTACCCTTTGCAAAATGTTTATTGATAGGGATCTATTAAAGGCATCAGACATAAGTTTTTTAAGTAAAATAGATAGACTAAAGATACTTGCATTTGCAAGGGAATTATGCGAATCGAATAATTACAATTCAGAAATATTTTGTGGAATTAAGGAAAGATCTTTTAAAGGTTTTGAATCTAATAACGCTCTAAAAATATGGGATGGAATATATCAAAATTCATTAGAAAATAATTCTGCATTAATAAAAACTCTAATGAAATCGGAGGAAAGCTCCTTTATTATTTACCCAGGTCTAATCAAGAATGAGATTAAAAAACAAATTTCGTTATTAAAAAGCAATTATATTAATTAATTTAATGAAAATTTTTATAACTACTACTGATAATGAATATCTAGAAACTATATCTTTTAAAAATCTTGACGATATCTATGAAATTTTCAAACAATTTTCCTCGATGAAAGTCCCTTTGGAGGCAAAAATATTCTCAATCAATGAGTCAATCAGTTCTCATCAATTATCGAAATTCAAAAATAATTTTGACGACCTGAACATTCATTCTTTATCAATTTGCTCAAATAACAGAGACACAATATTGGCAGGAAAATCTTTAAAAATAGACTCAACTTTCTTCAAAGAACAAGCTATTAAGGATGAGTTACTTCTAATCGATTCGCAAAAGAAAGATGATATTTTTCACGAAGGGACCGTTAGATCAGGAGAAAGAATATTTTCAAATGGTAACCTCTGCATTGTTGGAGACGTAAATCCAGGGGCGATAGTTTCCGCTAAGAATAATATTTACGTCTGGGGGAAACTACTTGGAATCGCCTTCGCAGGCAAGGATGGGAATAAAAATGCCTCAATTTCATCTCTTTATTTAAACCCCTTACAGTTAAGAATTGCCGATGTAATAGCTATCGGTCCAAAGGATAAGCCCAAAAATCATTATCCTGAAATTGCTTTAGTCGATAAACAAACAATAAATATCAAGCCTTACATAATAAAAACTTAAAATTAATCAATCATTTGAAATAAATTAATTCAAACTTTATTAATTTAAGAATTACTTAATATTTGAAAGATTTAACTTTTTTAAAGTGGACTTATCATTTGAAAAACTAATTAAATTTCGTGGCGGAAAGTACTCGCACAATCCTAATTTGTTCAGGGAAAGGAGGAGTTGGTAAAACTACTTTAACTGCAAATTTAGGCATAGCACTTGCCAACAGTGGAGCGACCACTGCTGTCTTAGATGCCGATTTCGGCCTGAGAAATTTAGATCTTCTTCTAGGATTGGAAAATCGTATTATTTATACCGCTCAAGACGTTCTTGATGAAAATTGTCGCCTAGAACAAGCGTTAGTCAGACATAAAAAAGAGCCTAATCTTGCTCTCTTACCTGCCGGAGATCCTAGAATGTTGGATTGGATGAAGCCAGAAGATATGAAAAGAATTAGTGAGCTTCTTAGTGAAAAATTTGATTATGTTTTAGTAGATTGTCCTGCAGGAGTAGAAGATGGTTTTAAAAATGCTCTTGCGGCATGTAAGGAAGCTATCGTTGTTACCAACCCTGAATTATCGGCAGTACGTGACGCCGATAGAGTAATAGGAATTCTTAATACATCTGATATTGAGCCTATTCAACTTGTAATAAATAGAGTTCGTCCTAACATGATGGCAAGTCAAGAAATGCTATCAATTGAGGATGTTCAAGGAATACTTTCTTTACCTTTGTTAGGAATTGTTTTAGAAGATGAACAAGTAATAATAAGTACTAATAGAGGTGAGCCTCTAACTCTTACCGAAAGTAGTTCACCAGCAAAAAATGTTATTTAAATGTATCTCAAAGACTTAGAGGTGATGATGTGCCTATTATTGACCCTAAAAATGAAGGTAAAAGCCTTAAAGATAAGTTCATGAGATTGATGCAAACAAAGGTTTTTTAAAATGATGACCCTCAGAGATCTTATAAACAAATTACTAGGCAGAGAAACTGCTAGCGCAAATACTGCTAGAGAAAGACTTCAACTTGTTCTTGCTCATGACAGAGTTGATATGAGTTCATTAACAACTGATCTTTTGGATAAAATGAGGAAAGAAATTCTTGATGTTGTTGCTAAATATGTTGAGATTGATTTTGAGGAGGTGGCAGTAAGTTTAGAAACTGAAGACAGGATGACAGCATTAGTTGCCAATTTACCAATCAAAAGAACTCTTTCTGGAGAAATAAAGTTTAAAAAAAACGATCAAATTAGCAAAACTGACAAAGATATCAAAAAGTAATAAATTTTAAGAAGCTAAAAAAAATTATAATAATTGCTACTTCCTAATTGTAAGATGTAATAGTGCCGGCTTAGCTCAGTGGTAGAGCAGCGCTTTTGTAAAGCGAAGGTCATCAGTTCAAATCTGTTAGCCGGCATTTTTAATATATTTAATTCTATTTAATATTTTTTGCTGAAAATAACAAAATAAAACCAATTAAAAAAATTATAGGGAGAAGTCTTATTTCTAAAACAAATTCTAATGAAGAGACAATAGGTTCAATTATCCAAAAAATAAAAAACTGAATTAATGAAACAAGAAAAAATAATACAAACATTAATTCAATTCCTCAACTGATACTTCCCCTTTTCTAATCAGCCTCCAATCCCTGTTTTTTTTCCAAGAGATTATGGTGCTTGCTTTGCCACTACTTTTTTCCCATGGAACAGGTCCTAAAATCCCTAAAGAAGGAAAGTCTAAAGCAATACCCTCAGCAGTAATTGATCCCGTAAAGCCTGAAATGTTTGCACTTGAAGTTAACAAGGGGCCTATTTCTGTGAGAAGAGATTGTGCCATATATGAATTTGGGATTCTTAACCCAATAGTGTGATCGTTGCTTGTTATGGTTTCGCTTCCCTGACCTGAAGAAGGAATAACCATTGTCAAAGCTCCAGGCCAGTATTTTGAAGCGATATTTTCGTAATCTTCTTTAGCTGAATCATGAACGTAATCGATTAATTGATTTTGGTCTGACCCCATAAGAATTAAGGGTTTATTCTTATCTCTTTTTTTAAACTCATAAATAATATTTGAAAATTTTGGTAAGCATCCAATCGCAGGTAAAGTGTCTGTCGGGAAAACTACAGGTAATCCACTTTTGAGCAACTTAAATGCTGATTTGCAATTTATCAAATTCATTTAAACTATAAACCAATTTTAATTTATTTATATCGTCCAATAGTAAATCTACCCACACCTGAAAAATCATTCACAATTTCTACCGATGTAAATTTGTTTTTAATTAGTAATTTTTTTACTTTCTCAGCTTGATCAAAATGATTCTCTAAAATTAGCCATCCTTTTTTTCTCAAATATAGTGGAGCTTTCTGAATTATTTCACTAATATGTTCTAAACCATCTTCACCCCCTATTAAAGCAATCTTTGGCTCAAACTTTTTGACTGCTTTAGGCAATTTTTCATAAATATCTTTAGGAATGTAAGGCGGATTTGAGATAACAAGATCTAGCTTGCCTTTAAAACTCTCAAGAGGAGTCCACCAATGTCCGCAACAAAATTTCAAATTTGATTTTTCAGAAGAGCTTACATAATTTTCTTTTGCGACTTCTAATACATCTTGATCAATATCAGTTGCAATTCCTTCCCACATTGGAAACTTTAATGCCAGAGCGATGCTTATAGCCCCTGATCCTGTTCCTAATTCAACAAAAAATAATTTTTGAGATTTATTTCCAAATATCCCGTGGACAATATCAATAACAAGTTCTGTTTCTGGCCTAGGAATAAGTACCTTGTCTGTAACTCTTAATTTTAGATCCCTCCAAAAAGTAACCCCACAAAGGTATTGGATGGGAGTGGAATGTAGTAGGTAATTATCCCAGATTGACTCTAAATAATATAAGTTTTTTTTTAAATATAATTTACCTTCAGGATTTATAGTTAGAGAATTAAGATCACTTGTTGAAATACCGCCAATACAATCGATTAAAAAAGTAAAAGATTGTTGATCTCCACCCTTAGAGAGTTGTTTTTTTTTCCAAAATAAAAATTCTTTTATAGAAATGCAAAGCATTTATAGAATTTTAACGTTTTGGCCCAAGCCTACCTTTACTAGAATCTGAGTAGAAGCTTGATTTTTCACCATCTTGGGTAGAGATAAATAATCCTATAAGGAATATTGTTGGCACTCCTACAAACAATAAACTTGCTACGAATCCAAAGTTGGTTGTTTCCATTTAAAAGAGAGTTCTATATAAGTATTAAGACTATAGACACATAAATTGGAATAAAGTGAAAAAATCAACAATTTTTATTAACTGATTAACAGTCTTAAACAATTTATCGAGGTAATTTTTTATTTTCGCTAATTTTTTTTAGTTCTTCTAGGTTAGATGGAGGAGATTGTGGTTTTGTTAAAATCACTGCAGAAGATTTAATGAGTGTTTGGCAAGCAAGTCGCCAATTTTCTGGCCTATTTTTGAGTTTTTCTTCTTCAACAGAGGTAAGAGGACTTAGTGAGTTTTTATTTCCTCCTTCAACTGAAATAAAACAAGTACTACATTGTCCTGCGCCTCCACAGTTGCCTAAGATACCTTTTAATCCATAAAGTTGTAGATTCTCTCTCATCACTAGTTCTCTTAAATTTTCGCCAGGATTACATTGGATCTCCAAATCCTCACGGATGAATCTAATAGTTGCCATTTTTTTTGTTATTTTTCTTATTTTGGCGTTTTACTTTGAGAATTGTGACCAAAATATTAACAATTTTTAGCCCAAAATTCCTTGTAAACAAAGTGCTTAACTTTGATTTGGCCATTTTTTGCAAGAAAATAAATTTATTTACAAAAATCCCCCAAAGACTAAAAAACCCTTACTATCGTGATGTTTAGCTGTTTATTCAGCATAGTTACTAGAAATTAACCGATGGGATTGCCTTGGTATCGAGTTCACACAGTAGTTATTAATGACCCAGGTCGACTACTCGCTGTGCATCTTATGCATACTGCATTATTAGCCGGCTGGGCCGGTTCTATGGCTCTTTATGAATTAGCCATTTTTGATCCTTCTGATCCTGTTCTTAATCCTATGTGGAGACAGGGAATGTATGTAATGCCTTTCATGTCAAGACTAGGTATTACAAGTAGTTGGAACGGATGGGATATTACTGGTGCCACTGGAGTTGATCCTGGATTCTGGAGTTTTGAAGGAGTTGCAGCAGCACACATAGTATTTAGTGGATTACTCATGTTGGCTTCTATTTGGCACTGGACATACTGGGACTTAGATTTATGGGAAGACTCAAGAACCGGAGAGCCTGCTCTGGACCTCCCAAGAATCTTTGGAATTCATCTTCTTTTAGCAGGACTTACTTGTTTCGGTTTTGGAGCATTTCATTGTGCCAACGTTGGGATTTGGGTCTCTGATCCTTATGGCTTATCTGGTCATGTAGAACCTGTAGCTCCATCCTGGGGAGTTGAAGGATTTAATCCTTTCAATCCAGGAGGAATAGTTGCTAATCATATTGCGGCTGGACTTATGGGTATAATCGGAGGGATTTTTCATATTACCAACAGACCTGGAGAAAGACTTTATAGAGCTTTAAAACTTGGAAGTCTTGAAGGGGTTTTAGCTAGTGCTCTAGCTGCCGTTTTATTTGTATCTTTTGTTGTAGCCGGAACAATGTGGTACGGATCAGCTACTACTCCAGTTGAGTTATTTGGACCCACCAGATATCAATGGGATTCAGGCTATTTCAAAACTGAAATCAATAGAAGGGTTCAAGCTGCTATAGATAATGGTGCCACTAAAGAAGAGGCATACGCATCGATTCCAGAGAAATTAGCCTTCTATGATTATGTTGGAAATAGTCCAGCTAAAGGAGGATTATTCAGAGTGGGTGCTCTAGTCAATGGCGACGGTTTACCAACTGGTTGGCAAGGACACATTGCTTTCCAAGATAAGGAAGGTAACGAGTTAGAGGTTAGAAGAATACCTAATTTCTTTGAAAACTTCCCTGTTATACTTGAAGATAAAGAAGGAAATGTAAGGGCAGACATTCCATTTAGAAGAGCTGAAGCAAAGTATTCATTCGAGCAAACTGGCATTACTGCAACTATTTATGGAGGTGACTTAAACGGTCAAACATTTACTGATCCTGCAGTAGTTAAAAGATTAGCTAGAAAAGCGCAGCTTGGAGAAGCCTTCAAGTTTGATAGAGAAACTTATAAGTCTGACGGTGTATTCCGAAGCTCCCCTAGAGCATGGTTTACATACGCACATTTATGTTTTGGATTGCTATTCCTATTTGGCCACTGGTGGCATGCTTCAAGAACTCTTTATCGAAATTCCTTTGCTGGTATTGATGCTGAGATTGGAGACCAAGTTGAATTCGGTTTATTCAAAAAACTTGGTGACGAATCCACTAGAAGAATCCCTGGAAGGGTTTAAACTAAACTTTATTAATTAATCTCATGGAAGCTTTTGCTTACGTTCTTATTTTAACTCTCGCAGTTGTTACTTTATTCTTCGCTGTCGCCTTTAGAGATCCCCCTAAATTTGATAGAAAATGAATCAATTTTAAAACCCTCTTGTTAAAGAGGGTTTTTTACTTTTCATAATTTAAATAATACTCTAGTATTAGGGTTAAAGATCACCTTATTTAGCTATATGCAGTGTCCAACCTGTCAAAATACAGATAGCAGAGTTTTGGAATCAAGATCTGCTGATAGTGGTAAAAGTGTTCGTAGGAGGAGAGAATGTTTAAATTGCAGCTTTAGATTTACCACTTATGAAAGAGTTGAATCAATGCCAATTTCGGTTATCAAAAAAGATGGGGGCAGAGAATTATTTGATAAAGAAAAATTATTTACTGGTATATCACGGGCTTGCGAGAAGACTTCCTTCACTAGTGAAGCAATAATTAATTTTGTAGATGGTATTGAATCACAAATTATACATAACTCTAATAAAGATATTAAAACAACTCAAATTGGAGAGTTAATACTTAAAAACCTGAGGAAAGAAAACGAAGTAGCTTACATAAGATATGCTTCAGTTTACAGAAAATTTAATGGAGTAAAAGATTTTATCTCTACCCTCGAATCTTTAAAAGGAAATTCAAAAAACCAATTAGCTTCAATTTTATAAAATAAGCATCTTTGAGTGTAGAATAATTAAATTAATATTTTTGCTATTTGTTTGCAGGCTAATAGCATTCCTTTCTAACTACCCAAGGTAGTCTGCGATGTAAAAAATGAACGAAAATTCTTCTCCAACAATTAAGGAACTTTCTGAAGATAAAGAGATTAACAATTCGTCTAACTTAGAAACTGATTCAGTATCCCAAAATGAGGAAGATTTATCATTTGAAAAGAACGATGTTCCTTCAGCAGATTCTTCCTCCAGCAGAACAAATACGGATTTTGATAATGCAGGATTCACACAAGAAGAATTCGCATCGCTTTTGGGTAAATATGACTATAACTTTAAGCCTGGTGATTTAGTAAAAGGAACTGTTTTTGCCCTAGAACCCAAAGGAGCAATGATTGACATAGGTGCAAAAACTGCTGCTTTTATGCCTGTTCAAGAGGTATCAATAAATAGGGTTGAGGGACTAACTGAAGTTTTACAACCTTCAGAAAGCAGAGAATTTTTCATAATGAGCGAAGAAAATGAAGATGGACAATTAGCACTCTCAATTAGAAGAATTGAATATCAAAGAGCGTGGGAAAGAGTTAGACAACTACAAAAAGAAGATGCAACTATTTATTCTGAAGTTTTTGCAACAAACAGAGGAGGAGCACTTGTTAGGGTTGAAGGGTTAAGAGGTTTTATCCCAGGTTCTCACATCAGTGCTCGAAAGATTAAAGATGATTTAGAAGGTGAGTACTTACCTCTAAAATTTCTTGAAGTTGATGAGGAGAGAAACAGATTAGTATTAAGTCATAGAAGAGCATTGGTCGAGAAAAAAATGAATAGACTTGAAGTAGGTGAAGTTGTAGTAGGCTCAGTTAAAGGTATTAAGCCATATGGAGCTTTTATTGATATTGGAGGAGTTAGTGGTCTTTTGCATATATCTGAGATCAGTCATGAACATATAGAAACTCCTCATAATATTTTAAATGTTAGTGATCAAATGAAAGTAATGATTATTGATCTTGATTCTGAAAGAGGAAGAATTTCATTATCTACAAAAGCGCTTGAGCCTGAACCAGGCGATATGCTAACTGACCCTCAAAAAGTATTTAGTAAAGCTGAAGAAATGGCAGCGAAATATAAGCAAATGTTATTTGAGCAAACTGACGAAAATGAAGAAATTCCAGTGACTGCACCTGAAACAGTCTAAACTCATACTTTTTTGTTGAAGATAGACATGACAAATAAAAAGGCTTTTACTTTTGAAGAAGTTTTTTAAAATTTACAATATTTGATTAGTAATGACAGTCTAAATTAGGATAACCTTTGATACTACAAACCAAACATCAATGAGTGATTTCATCTTCACTTCCGAATCAGTTACTGAAGGACACCCAGACAAAATTTGTGATCAAATAAGTGACGCTGTTTTAGATGCTCTATTAACAGAAGATCCAGAAAGCAGGGTTGCCTGCGAAACTGTTGTTAATACTGGTCTTTGTTTACTTACTGGAGAAATAACTTCAAAAGCAAAAGTTGACTATATAAAACTAGTCAGGAATGTAATTAAAGAAATTGGATATGAGGGCTATAAAGCAGGTGGCTTTGACGCAAATAGTTGTGCTGTTTTAGTAGCCCTTGATGAGCAATCGCCCGATATTTCACAAGGAGTAAACGAAGCAGATGATATTAACTATGATTTGGAAAACAATACCGGGGCTGGTGATCAAGGAATAATGTTTGGTTATGCATGCGATGAAACGCCTGAATTGATGCCATTACCGATTAGCTTGGCGCATAGATTAGCCATTCAACTTGCCAAAGTAAGACATGAAAAAGTCCTTAACTATCTATTACCTGATGGCAAGACTCAAGTAAGCATTGATTACGAAAAAGGGGTTCCAGTTTCAATAAATACCATCTTAATTTCAACTCAACATAATCCTGAAATTGATGGAATCAAAGATGAACAAGAGATACGTCAAAAAATAAAAAATGATTTATGGACTAATGTTGTAATTCCAGCTACTGAAGATTTAAAAATCAAACCAAACATTAACAAAACAAGATTCTTAGTTAACCCAACAGGGAAATTTGTCGTAGGAGGACCTCAGGGGGATGCAGGACTTACAGGTAGAAAAATAATAGTAGATACTTATGGTGGATATGCAAGACATGGAGGTGGTGCATTCTCAGGCAAAGATCCCACAAAAGTGGATAGATCAGCCGCTTATGCTGCACGTTATGTAGCAAAAAGTATAGTAAAGGCAAAATTAGCAAAAAAAGCCGAAGTACAATTAAGTTATGCGATTGGTGTAGCAAAACCGATTTCCATTCTCGTAGAAACTTTTGATACTGGAGTTATATCTAAAGCTAACTTAACTGAGCTTATAATTGAGCACTTTGATTTAAGACCTGAAGCAATAATAAAAGAATTTAACTTAAGAAATTTACCCAAACAAATGGGGGGTAATTTTTTCAGAAAGACAGCATCATACGGACATTTTGGCAGAAGAGATCTTGAGCTACCTTGGGAAAATGTAGAAGATAAAGCAGTTCAATTAGCAGAGGCATCAAAAGTATTTTTATAAAATATTTATGCCTGATAATTTTTTTGGAGGATTAGATTTTGGAACCAGTGGTGCAAGAATATCTATAATTAATATTCATAAGGATTTAATATATTCGAACTCAGTCCCTTACAAATACGGCTTTAAAAATCCAAATTCTTGGATAAATTCTTGTGAAAATCTTTTAGATAAAGTTCCTATTGAGGTAAAAAGTAATCTTAATAAATTGGCCATATCTGGCACATCAGGAACTTTGACAGCATCAAATTTAAAAGGCGAGCCCTTAGGAGAAGCAATACCTTATGGAGAGGCTTGTATTGAAAATAAAATCCTTATTGAATCGTTAACTTCAGAAGACGATCATTTACGCACACCATACAGTAGTCTCTCTAAAGCATTAAAACTAATCGATCAATATGGAACAAATATACTTTTAAGACATCAATCTGATTGGATCACTGGCTGGTTTTTAAAAGATTGGACGCATGGAGAAGAAGGAAATAATCTTAAACTTGGTTGGGATTTAATAAAAGAGTCATGGCCCAAAAGCTTTCTTAATACTGCTTGGCAAAAATGCTTACCTAAAATAATAAAGAGTGGAGAAATTATTGGGCCAGTTAATTCTGGTTTAGCAGCAAAATTCAACTTGAGTAGAAAATTAATTTTAATCTCAGGCACTACTGACTCCAATGCAAATTTAATTGCTGCAGGTTTAGAAAAAGAAGATGGTCTTACAGTTTTAGGAACAACCATAGTGGTTAAAAAAATTATTAATCATCCAATAAAAGAAAAAGGAATTACAACTCATAGAGTACGTAATGATTGGGTCTGCGGAGGGTCTTCAAACGCAGGATGTGGTATCTTATCTAAATTTTTTTCTGATTCGGAAATCAAAGAACTTAGTAGACAAATAAACACATCGAAAAATACTTCTTTAAATCTTTTACCTCTAAATAGTAAGGGTGAGAGATTTCCTATTAATGACTCTAATTTAGAGCCGGTTCTTGGTCCTAGACCAGTTAGCGACTCACTTTATTTACATGCATTATTCGAGGGTCTAGCTAACATTGAACTGAAAGGATGGGAAAAAATGCAGGAGTTTACAGGTTCACTTCCAAAAAAAATTATTACTGTTGGTGGCGGTTCAAAAAATCCTCAATGGAGAAAAATAAGAGAAAGAATTATAAACATACCGATAATTTCTTGTAAAAAAACCACTTCATTTGGAACTGCAATATTAGCAATCAATGCTAAATGATAGTTTCTTTAAGATATTCGATCAAGATATAAATTTTTTAATGAAAAAGGTTTCACAAACTACACATCTTAATTTAAAGTATATAAGTTAGAGCCGGGATAGCTCAGTTGGTAGAGCAGGCGACTGAAAATCGCCGTGTCCCCAGTTCAAATCTGGGTCCTGGCACCTTTAAACCCTGTCTATGACAGGGTTTTTATTTTTTATAGTGGTATGGAAGTGGTATGGAAAATAAAATGTTTATTTATATTTACTTGGAACATTAAATACTTCTTTTGTTTTAAGAGGGGATATCTTCCCAAGTTGATTTGCTGCTTGACATAAGACATCCTTTTTTAACTTTGTATAGTATCTTCTTGCAGGACCAAAAGCACTCTTTGAAAACATAAAGTAACTCATGCATTCTGTTTCTGGGAATTGAGTTGTAAACCTTGAACCCCCAATATCTTTCTTAATTGCAGAACCAACACAATCTATATCTCCCCACACAGAATCTGCGGTACAAGTAACACTCTCATTTTTAAACGTATATTTATTTCCTCTGGTATCAGTTAAATTTACTCCACCTACTGAGTCACATCCAATAATAAGAAAAGGTATAAATGCTAAAAGGAATATTTTTTTGTTCTTTATTTTATGAAAATTTATTAAATAAAACAATAACACATTTATTTTTGAAAATATAAACTTCCATACTTTAAAAGATTCAAATTATGATTTTTTCTTTTAACAAAATTATCAACCCAGTATGGAAGTGGTATGGAAGTAGTGGTTTTTATAATTAAGAATTAAGTTATAACTATGTTTTGAGTTATAAGGTCCCACCAGCACCTCATTCAAATCTGGGTCCTGGCACCGTTAAAACCTCGTCTTGGCGGGGTTTTCTACTTTCTAAAAATGGAGAACTTGTAATTTCTTTTTCATTTTATTTTTTATAATTCAAATTTTTTATTTTTCCACTCTGCAGACTTGACCAATAACTCCCAAAATCAATTCGTCTCCATTTGGATCTTGCCAATCAGCTAAATCATTAAAATCACTATTTACTTCATCTATAGAGACATCAACGTCTCTAAATGATTTTTCAAAACAATTTATATCCATTGTATAAAGAATATCCTTAGTAATCTCACTTTTTGTTTTGGGAATAAATTTACTCAATATTCTCACAGAACCATCCTCATTCCTTTTAATGCTTTCTCTATCCCAAAACTGTTCTCCATATTCGCTTTTAGGAACTCCAACCCATTCATGAGTCAAAGCATTTGCTTGATTTATAGATATACAAATGGAAACGATTATCGAAAGGACTAAACCAATGCTATTTCTAAGAAATATTGAACTAATTTTATTCTTATAATGAACCATGAATACTTCTGAAATACAAAAATTTTTTATCAGGGGGTAAATACAAGATTAAAAATTTGTAAAAATTTTTATTGATTAGTATTTCTATTATAGATACAATCAAATATTAAATTAAAAACTTACTTTCAATAAGTTAATTAGAAAAATAATGAATAAAATACAAAAATTTCTCTCAGTAGTTTTTTTTATAGCAATATTTGTTGTATTGATTTACTTAATCCAAAATTATGGGATTGAGCCTCTTAGAAACAAAATAGAAAGTATGGGAATTTGGGCTCCTTTTGGAATATTCATACTTAGAGGAGTAAGTATTATTTTGCCCGCTCTTCCAAGTTCAGCTTATTCTCTGCTAGCTGGTTCATTACTAGGATTTCAAAAAGGTTACATGACAATAATCTTCTCTGATATCGTTTTTTGCCAAGCTGCTTTCTTTATTGCAAGAAATTATGGTCGGGTTCCTGTACGTAATTTAGTAGGCCCAAAAGCAATGAAAAAGATTGAAAGTTTCAATCAAAACCAACTAGAAGAAAATTTCTTTCTTATGACAGGTCTACTAATGACTGGCCTTTTTGATTTTCTAAGCTATGCAATTGGTATTGGAGGAACTCGCTGGAAAATATTTACTCCAGCATTATTAATAAGTCTTATAATCAGTGACTCTATACTTGTAGCGGTGGGAGCTGGAGTTAGCCAGGGAGCAGGATTATTTCTAGGTGTTGCTCTTTTGGGAATGTTTGCTTTAGCTACTATTTCAGGGTTAGCAAAAAATAAAATGCCTAAATAACAAATTAATTAAGAATTCTGTAATTAAAGAATAAAGATATAACATTTTTGCAAACAACAACTACATCAAGAAGAATTCATGCAAGAATAGTAATCGATTAATTTTTAAAGTGATTAGATGACTCCATTTAGACCAACTTCATATGATCGCCCTGGAGAACAAATATCAACCACTCCCTCTGGATTAAAAGTAACTTCTGCAAAAAGATTAATGGTGGATTCAATGGTAAGGATGATTCAAAAAGCAGAAAATCATTCCGTAGAAGATAAACTTGACGAAGAATCTAACAACAATTAATCAATTTATTGATAAAAGTATAGGAGAGTGGAAATCTATAAGAAGTACTCATACTTTAGCTTTTCAGGAATTTGAAAACTCAACTAGTCAAATATTTATAAAACATATCAACTCAAAAAATAAAAAAGTAGTTGAAATTCTAAATAATCATAAATTAAGTTTAAACCTTGAAAGCATAGCTATTTCTATAAAATGGCAAGCTATCAGTGATTGGGAAGATCATGATATAAATGAGGGAGATGAAACTATTTTGATATTTTTACCCAAAGATGAAAATTCAGGAATTGTTTTACGAAATAAAGGTTATACAGAATCTATTATTTCATCATCCAATTATTTTGTAGATGAACAAAGTAATTTACACATTAACACTTTTTACAAATCAACAGTTTCTGAAGAAAGAATTTCCTTTTTATCAACTCACATAAGATCTAGATTTTCTACTATTAGAAACCTTGAAAATAACTCAGTAATACAGACGTCACATACTTCAGAAATAAGGAATTTAGCTAGCTTAAAAGATTAATTATCCTTTCAAATTGAAACTTTGTTTCAGATACTAATTTTGGAAGAAAGCCTTTGTTTCCTTGCATATTATTAACTGTTGAATTTAAATCAGAGATTGTTGCATCTTGCATTAATTCAATAACCCTTCTTGCATTTCTTAAAGGTACACCAAGAGCAAGATAAGTATTTTTAAGATCCTTTAAACAACTTTTTTCTAAAACTGATTCGTCATTAGAAATTAAAAGATAAGCAACAATCCTTAGGATTATTTCTCCATCTCTTAAACAAACGGACATCTTGTTAGTTGTATTTAAAGATATTTTTGAATTAACTGAATCTTGATTTTCACAAATCATTGCTGTTACAGCGTCTGCTGCAATTGCATGTGAATTACTTGTTATAGAAGTTATTGCATCTAATCTTGAGTTTGCACTATTAATAAATTCTTTTATATTGCTTAAATCATTTAATTTCTTATCAACTGACAATAATTGATTTTCCTTTGAAACTGACATTCCTGAAGTAAAAATTTAAAGATCGTTCTTAAGATTAATACAAAGCTTGTAGAAATAATACAATTTCAAAATTAACGCAACGCTTCTTAATTAATAACTTCATTCCAAAGTGATAGTTGAAATAATTCAAATAAAAAAATTTTTTTCCGCTAAAATAAAACTACATTTTTATTAAAGTTTTGGATCAACAAGATTTAAAATTATCAAAGAAACTTATTTCCTCATATAAAAAGAGATTGGAAAAAGAAATTCTACAAAGAAGTATGAAATTAAAGATACCTCAAAATAAATTTGAAGAAATAATTAATAACAATAATGAACTTATAAATTTAAAAAAAGCGTTAAAAGATCTTGAAACGGAATCTGAATCTCATAGTAAAGTCTGATTTTTGAAAAACCCTTCCAAAAGTGCCTGAAACCAACAATTTTCTTTTTAAATCTTTAAATAATGAGCAACTTCAAGCAGTAAAACATGTTTATGGACCACTATTAGTTGTTGCAGGTGCAGGTAGCGGAAAAACTAAGGCTCTTACTCACAGAATTGCAAACCTTATTGAGGGTAACTCTATAGATCCCTATAACATTCTCGCAGTCACTTTCACTAACAAAGCTGCTAAAGAAATGAAAGCAAGATTAGAGGTTCTTCTAGCCCAAGAATTAGCTTTTAATCAATTTGGGCAGCCTTGGACAACTCTTAAAGAAATTGATCAAAATCAATTAAGAACAAATATTCACCAAGAGAGGCTTCAGAACCTTTGGATCGGTACTTTCCATTCTTTATTTTCAAGACTTCTAAGATACGATATTGAAAAATATACTGATCCAGAAGGCCTAAAATGGACAAGGCAATTTTCAATTTATGATGAAACAGATTCTCAAACATTAGTAAAAGAAATTATCAGTCAAGATATGAATCTTGACCCAAAAAGATATGATCCTAAAAAGATTAAAAGATTAATAAGTAATGCTAAAAATCAATGCTTAACTTCTAACGATCTTTTAGAAAAAGCAGATAATAATTTTGATAAAACAGTTGCAGAAGCCTATAAGAGATATAGAATTTCGCTCTCAAAAAATAATTCTTTAGACTTTGATGATCTTCTACTTTTGCCTGTTTTCTTATTGAGGCAAAATGATATAGTCAGAGATTACTGGCACAAAAGATTTAAACATATTTTAGTTGACGAATATCAAGATACAAATAGAACACAATATGAACTTATTAAATTAATTACGGCTGGAAATACTGAACCAAAAAAATTCTTCAATTGGGAGGATCGGTCAATTTTTGTAGTTGGAGATGCTGATCAAAGTATTTATAGTTTCAGAGCAGCTGACTTCAGAATTTTAATTGGTTTTCAAGAAGATTTTAAAACTTCACTTAATGAAGATAAAAAATCATCTTTAATTAAATTAGAAGAAAATTATAGGTCATCTTCTAATATCCTTGATGCTGCAAACTCACTAATTGAAAACAACTCCGAAAGAATTGACAAAGTCTTAAAGGCTACTAAAGAAAAAGGGGAACTTTTAACGTTACTCAGCTGTGATGATGAAATTTCTGAGGCAGAAGCAATTACCAATAAAATAAAATCACTCAATAACCATAATCAAAACCCAATTTGGAAAAATTTTGCAATTTTATATCGAACCAGAGCTCAGTCAAGAGTATTAGAAGAGTCTCTTGTAAGGTGGCGCATTCCTTATACAATTTTTGGAGGTTTACGTTTTTATGATAGAAGAGAAATTAAAGATGCAATAGCATATTTGAAAGTTCTGGTTAATTCTTCAGATAACGTTAGTCTTTTACGAATCATAAATGTTCCTAGAAGAGGGATTGGTAAGACTACTATTCAAAAACTTAATGAACTATCTAATAGGTTAAATATCCCATTATGGGAGGTTCTAAATGATAAGCAAAGTCTTGAAGAAACAATAGGCCGATCATCAAAAGGAATTAATAAATTTACTGAAGTTATGAATGATCTACTTTGTTATCTTGAAAATTCAGGACCTGCTCAACTATTACAACTAATTTTAGAAAAAAGTGGTTATTTAAGTGACTTGCTCTCTAGTGGGACCGAAGAATCTGAAGATAGAAGAAATAACTTACAAGAACTAATTAATGCAGCTACTCAATATGAAGAAGAAACAGAAAGTGGAGATGTAGAGGGATTTCTTTCTACAGCAGCCTTAACAACTGATAATGATACGAAGAAAAATAATCCCAACTCTGTAACTCTCATGACTCTGCATAATAGTAAAGGATTAGAATTTCAAAATGTTTTTATCACTGGGCTAGAACAAGGTCTCTTCCCTAGCCATAGATCAATAGATACTCCCTCACTTCTTGAAGAGGAAAGAAGATTATGCTATGTAGGTATTACTAGAGCTAAAGAAAGAGTTTTCTTAAGTCATGCCAGAGAAAGAAGATTATGGGGTGGAATGCGTGAAGCAACAATTCCTTCAATATTTCTTTCAGAAATACCTGAAGATCTAATGGATGGCGAATTACCACAAACTGGTGGTGCTTCAATTAGAAGAGATTGGCATCTTGATCGTTTAACTAGAGTTGATCGAAACAATCCAAATGAATTTGTTAACAAACCAATAAATGCAGTAAGGAAATTATATTCAGGTCCCAGTAAAGGAAAAAGCTGGCTAGTAGGAGATAAGCTAATTCACTCAAAGTTTGGGAAAGGTGAAATCATACATATTTTTGGGAGTGGGGAAAAGATATCTTTAGCAGTAAAATTTGGTGATAAAGGAAGTAAAATTCTAGATCCCAGATTAGCTCCAATTCGTTATGTAAGTTAAAACTCATGAACGATATCTCTGATTACATCCAAGGGGAATTAATCAAAATTCCATTTAATCTATATAACCTAATTGCTAAATACATAGAATCTAATAACAATACTAAAGTAGCTTTTGTTGGCGGTTATTTAAGAGATTTATTAATTAGTAAATTCCACAAAAAATCGTTTTCTAAACCTGTAGATATTGATCTTGTTATTGAAGGATCCTCTATTTCTCTTGCAAAATTTATAAAAAAAAATATTGTAAATGTAGATTTATGTTTAATCAAGGAATTTAATTTATACAACACTGTAGAAATAAATATTAATGACTATAAAATTGATATTGCTTCTGCAAGAAAAGAAATTTATTCTGCTCCAGGCTTAAATCCCAAAGTAAATAAAAGTACTATTGAGGAGGATCTTAAGAGGAGAGACTTTAGTATAAATTCAATAGCCTTCGAGGTCTCTACAAGGAAAATCTATGATCTTTATGGAGGAATTTCTGATATAAAAAGTAAAAGATTGAACTTACTTCACGGTAATAGTATTTCAGATGATCCAAGTAGATTAATTAGATGTGCAAAATATGCTTCAAGATTAGATTTCAATATTTCAAATAATTCCCTCAAACAATCTCAAGAAACAGTTAGACAATGGCCATGGAAAAGTTCAGAAACTCATCAGACAATGATTTACCCTCCTGCACTAGGCATACGAATAAGGATGGAACTAGCTGAAATTTGCAAACACGATAATTTGACTAATGTAATTTCTATAATTCATAAATGGGAAATTATCTCAATCTTAAATGAAAATATTAAAGTCGATAAAAGGTTTTTAAGAGGACTAAATTGGATTAAGAAGTTAAAGGGAAATCATATGCTTTACTTATTAAAAGATTCAGAAAATTTAGAAAAAGCATGTCAAAGATTTTTGGTAAATAATAGTGAGATAAAAATATTAGAAGATTATTTAAATATCAAAAAGACATTAAATACAAACCAAAAAAATTTCAATCATTTTTCTCCATCAAGTTGGACAGAGTTTATTGAGGACAGAAACCTTAATGATGAGACAGTCAAATTATTAATTTGTGATGGAGGTCCATACTGGCGTAAATTGTTTAAGTGGTTATTTATTTACAAATTCATAAAATCAAAAAAAGATGGAGAAACATTAAAAAAAGAAGGATGGGATCCTGGTAAAGAGATGGGAAAGGAAATCAAAAGATTAAGATATTTGGAAATTGACAAATTAAATAGAAATTAATTACATTTTTACAACTTCTCCAACCTTGTACCATTTATCCTTTAGAACATTTTCATATTTGCGATTGCAACTAATCAACAAGGGTCCACATGTTTGAGGATCTAATAGTAATGGTATTCTCTCTTTAAAAGTCTCTTGATCTAATGAATTTTCGTTTAAAAAATTAATTATTCTTTTTTGCTTATTTAATTTATAAATTTTGTCAAAAATTTCTTGATTAGATTCAAAGAAAGTACTTTTAACATCTTTTCTTATTAAATCAAATACTCCAGGATAAGCTTTAAATGCAAATAAATCTAATAAAACTTTAAGTGGCTCAAGATTATTGCTTTGCCTATATAAATTGGATGATTCAACCATTTCTTTAAGATGCCCAATAAATCCATATCCAGTAATGTCAGTCGCAGCATTGACTAATGATTCTTTAAATTGATTTTGAAAAAGATAAATTTGATCAATCAAATATTGCTGACTCTTTACTAAATTATTCATTATTGCAGAAGAACTACCTAGCATATTAATATTTTGCATTTGACCGGCAAAATAGATTCCAACTCCTAGAGGTCTAGACATCATTAAGATATCCCCATCATTCATTCCAGATTTAAGCCATGGTTTTGCTCCATTTTTTAAAATACCTTGAACTGTTAAAGAAATATCTATTCCTAATGAATAGGGTTTATTTATTAAACTTCTTGCCTCGAAAGTATGGCCTCCAAGTAATTCACCTCCATGATTCTCAACTGTTGATTTAATACCTTGAAGTGATTGAGAAAAGAGGTAACTCTGAAATTCCCTTTCAACTTTTGGTAATGAAATTAAAGCCTGCGCAGATGAAAGTTTGGCTCCGCATGCCCATAAATCTGAGCAAGCATGCAAAGTAGTAATTTTTGCATTAAGCCAAGGATCACTTACCAAAGCAGGAAATCCATCTACACTTTGCAAGATAATATCTTGACCATTTTGATATATCTCAACTGAATCTTCGGGTGATGAGGCAAAAGAATTTAAATTAGAATTTATTAATGATTTATTCAAAACTAATTGAGGAATTTTAGCTGCACATCCTCTGCAATCATTCAATGAGATATTTTTTTCACTACTTTTCATAATTAGCCTTTTTGATCTGAACTTTTTAATAAAGTTGAGATCAATTTTATGCTTTAAAATCCAAAAAATAAAAGAGGGGCCGAAAACAAAATTGCGATAAATAGCAAAAGCCTTTGGATGATGGCTTGGAAATATATTTACTATTTGCAATCCGATCTTTTGAGGAAACCACTTTTTTAATGGTCTCCCTTCTATATCTTTGTTTAGATTTTGGACTAATGTATTTACTACTTTTACAGCAAAAACTCCAGATGCTGGTCTTTTTGCTGCACCTACAACTGCGCAATCGCCGACAGCAAAGATTCCAGAGAAACTTTTTATCTGCAAATTCTGATTTGTGATTATTCTGCCATGAGTATCCGAATCTAATAATTTTTTTTGTGCCCATAACGGAGATGTATTTCCAGTACATAAAAGAATCTTGCCATAATCAAAATTAAGTTTTTCAACTAAATCAATATTGGAATTCCTTAAACTTTTTAGAATTGTATTATTAATTTTTCTTGAATCACATAATAGTTTTAAAGGTCTATCTCCCCATCTTTTTCTCAAAGCATATGATACTTCAATTGCAGCTAAGCCACTTCCAACAATTACAAATGGAAGTTCATTAACTGAATCAAAAATGTCCTCTTTTAGTATTGAGTCATAAGCCCTTAAAAAAGGTTTAATTGTAAAAGCATTTTGATTTTTAACTAGTGATTCAAATTCTTTTGGAATTATTGTTTGACTTCCATAATTAAGCACCAACTTCGAATAATTAACTGAAGGTCTATTACTTAAAACAATTTTCTTTAAATTAAAATCAATATCCTTTACTTCCTCTTCTATGAAAGATACTTTTGCATTTTTTGCTAAAGATTTTATATCAATTAAACAATCTTCTAAAGTGATTGATTTTGAAATTACTGATGGGAATATCGCCGAATAAACCAAATGAGAATCTCTAGATATAATTGAAACAGGAATTTCTGGCATTAAATTCGGAGACATTAACCATTTCTTCAATAGAAGGACATTTGTGTGTCCTCCTCCAATTAATACCAGATGATTAAAAGTCATTTACAACACTATGAATAAAGAACATTTATTACCAATTGAAAAATCAAAATTAGGAGTGATTGGAGGGAGTGGATTTTATTCAATGGATCAAATAGAGTACTTAAGAGAACTAGAAATCAATACACCCTATGGTAAACCTTCTGATTCAATAAGAGTATATAATCTTGGAAATCTAGAGATAGCATTCATTCCTAGACATGGCAGAACACATAGATTAAATCCTTCCGAAATACCTTACAAAGCTAATATTTGGGCTCTAAGATCAATAGGAGTAAGATGGATTATTGCTCCATCAGCAGTTGGTTCATTACAAGAACAGATAAGACCACTTGATATGGTTGTGCCAGATCAATTTATAGACCGAACAAAAAATAGACCCGCAACCTTCTTTAACGAGGGAGCTGTGGCACACGTAACTATGGGAGATCCCTTCTGCACAAATTTATCACGCATATTAAGTGAAATCGGAGAAAAAAATATTCCTGGAGGTAGACAATTGCATAGAGGAGGTACTTATCTAGCAATGGAAGGTCCCGCTTTCTCCACAAGAGCAGAATCTAATTTATATAGAAGTTGGGGATGTTCAATAATAGGAATGACGAACCACACAGAAGCAAGATTAGCTAAAGAAGCTGAAATAGCTTACTCCTCATTATCTATGGTTACTGATTACGATTGTTGGCATCAAACTCATCAAGAAGTTTCTGTAGAGATGGTTTTGGGTAATCTTAGATCGAATACTGAAGTGGCTAATAAAATAATATTTGAAGTAGCTAAATCAATTGAAGAAGAAAGACCAAAAAGCAAGTCACATTTTTCATTAAAAGATGGATTGATAACACAAAAAGAAAATATCCCAAGCTCCACAAAAGAGAAACTAAGGATATTTACTGATTCTTATTAAACTTATTTAATATAAGTGATTGTCAGGTCAAAGTAAGGATTTTGTTAGCCTCCAGCTCCAACTCCTTGGTATGAGCCATAGAAGAATATGCCTAAAACAAATATAACTGCAATTCCGCCTGCTGTAGCAACAAGCCATAGAGGAAGAGTTCCTTCTGTCCATCTTCTTTCCCAAGCCACTGCTGGTCTACCATCTGGTAGTCTATCTGGAATTCTTCCATCAGGTCCTTTTAATTTACTCATAATTTTAATTTAGTTGAAGAAGTAACTGGAAAATAATATTCCCAATACAAAAACAGATAATAAGCCTAAATAAAGACTTGTACGATTAAGTTCAACTGGAACTTTGTTAGGATTTTTGTTTACTTGCATGGTAGTTAAATTTATCGGGC
The DNA here is from genome assembly GCA_902596585.1 of uncultured Prochlorococcus sp. Taxonomy (GTDB): domain Bacteria; phylum Cyanobacteriota; class Cyanobacteriia; order PCC-6307; family Cyanobiaceae; genus Prochlorococcus_A. The sequence goes on along the minus strand of CACJUL010000004.1, from coordinate 35,806 downwards.
TACAAATTGCATTGCAGCAATAGAACCCAAAAAGAATACTGATGGAATAGCTAAAGCGTGAACTGCTAGCCAACGAACAGTAAAGATAGGATAAACGCGGACTTCCGCAGCCTGCATTGGAGCTTGAGAATTAGTCATGGTTATTGTGTTCTTAAATCTAGTTGGGACTTAGCTTCATATCTTTGAGTTACGACAGGTGCTTTAGATTCAGATGATTGGAAATAACTATCCGGACGAGGAGTTCCGAAAGCATCGTAGGCTAAACCTGTATATACAAATAAGAAGCCTGCTATAAAAATAGCTGGTAATGTTACTGCATGAATAATCCAGTACCTAATACTGGTGATTATTTCAAAGAATGGGCGTTCACCCGTTGAACCTGCGGCCATAATCACAAATGTTTACCCTATGATCTTACAGTGTAAAATCATAAGTTCGTGAAGAAATTAACAGCTTGGTTACAGACAGTTGCTAAATTTATTAAAAATTAAGTTTTTTTTTACTATTTACAAATGCTATTTAAGATTAGCTGTCCCATTTAAGGATATAACCACGCTCGCCAAGTACAAATCCTTTTTGATTGTTTAAAGCATCTTTATCTAGAAAAAGTATCTTAATGTAATTTGTGGGCAAACCAGAAGCAATAGGATCTGAATTCCAGGTTTTACCTTGATCTTTACTTACAATGAGGGTGCCGTTACCACCACCGGCCCAAATATCACCGTTTGGGTCCCAACCCATATCTAGATAATTATATCCATTTAGGATAGGAATTACTGGCTTAGACCAACTTTCAAGGTCATCATTATCTTCACTAAATCTAATTTCAGCTCCTCTAGAAAGCATCCATAAACTACCTTCTGGATTAAAACCAATACTTTGCACTCTTTTACTACTTGCTCTTTGATGAGCTATCCATGTATCACTGTCATTTTTCAAAGTAGAAAAGAAGTTGCCAAGACTACTTACGCTTACATAATCTCCTTGTTTAGTTCTTCTTAAATCTCTTACTCCCCCTGAACCTGATGCATCAACAACTTTTGCATTCCATGATTCACCACTATCTGATGTTTCATATATTGCACCTGCAGTGGTAGCTAATTCCGCAACTCCGTCATCAACAGTTGTTATGAGGAATGGTTGGCCTGGCAATTTATTACCTAGTGATAAACGAATCCAATTTTTTCCAGCATCGAGAGTATGCATAACCAATGAGGGCTGACCAATTAACCATCCCTCTTGTCCCTTGAAATCAATATCTAAAAGGCGGAAGTTTTCTTCGCTTGGCAAATCTAAATTTCTTTTCTCCCAAGTTTCTCCTCCATCATTAGATTCCATAATAAGTCGATTAGAACCTACTAAAAATCCATTTTTATCATCTATAAAATCAACATCTAAAGCATTAGCCTGATCCTCAAACTGAATTGTTTTCCAAGGGCTGCTATCAACCATCTTTACTCCTGTAGATGAACAACTGCTCAATACAAAACATAAAAGAAGAGGTAACAGAAGACTGCGAATGCTAGTAATAATTTTTTTCATTTATATATATTAATGCAAAGAGTACAAAGAAAGGAACATAGCAGCTGCAAACGCCAACCCTCCAAAAATCAATATATTTTTTTGTCCAGGAGGTAAACTATTAAAGCCAAACCCATAAACTAAATTTTCTTCAAAACCACTAGGTTTAGATTTAGGACCTATGTCCTTATAAAAATTTTTACCAGCTCGACAAACGGGGCAAGCGAAGGTATTCCCATCCAACTCTGAAAAAGGTGTATTTTTAGGTATGTTTAACTTTTTATTTCCTTCAGATGGATCATAAATATATCCACAACTTCTACATTCGAACCTATTTTGTTCTAGATTAGATGAAGGTTGCTCAACATTTACTCCTGAGGAATTTTCAGAAAGTTTTTCTTTCCCAAAGCCTTCAACTATTTTGTTTTCCTCAGAGGCTGGTTGAATGTTTTCACTCACGGTTTATTATTGTTCTTTAAGAACTTTAAAAGATTTTGCTTAATTAAGCGACTTTTATTCAAAATTAATTTTTTAAGATGTTTGTATTAACTGGTTATGAATATTTTTTAGGTTTCCTTATAATTGCTGCAGCTGTTCCAATATTAGCTCTAGTTACTAATCTCATCGTTGCTCCAAAAGGTAGGACAGGAGAGAGAAAACTTACATATGAATCAGGAATGGAACCCATAGGAGGAGCATGGATTCAATTTAATATTCGTTATTACATGTTTGCCTTAGTTTTCGTTATATTTGATGTTGAGACAGTATTCCTTTATCCTTGGGCTGTTGCTTTCAATAGATTAGGCTTATTAGCTTTTATTGAGGCATTAATCTTCATTGCAATACTTGTTATTGCTCTGGCATACGCATGGAGAAAAGGTGCTTTAGAATGGAGTTAAACAATTGAATCCACAATTATCCCCAAAAGCAATAAGAGAAATCCGAGAAGGTACTTGCAATCCTCTTGGTGCACCCCAAGTTACAACAGATTTAAGCGAAAACATCATATTGACAAGTTTAGATGATCTTCATAATTGGGCTAGATTAAGCAGTCTATGGCCTCTCTTGTATGGAACAGCATGTTGTTTCATAGAATTTGCTGCTTTAATCGGATCTAGATTTGATTTTGATAGATTTGGATTAGTACCTAGAAGCTCGCCAAGGCAAGCAGATTTGTTAATAGTTGCAGGAACAGTAACGATGAAGATGGCTCCAGCCCTAGTAAGACTTTATGAACAAATGCCTGAACCAAAATATGTCATTGCCATGGGTGCTTGCACAATTACTGGGGGGATGTTCAGCGCAGATTCTACAACTGCTGTAAGAGGAGTTGATAAATTGATACCAGTTGATTTATACCTTCCTGGATGCCCACCAAGACCAGAAGCAATTTTTGATGCTGTAATTAAATTAAGAAAAAAAGTTGGTAATGAATCAATTTTAGAGCGCACAAAAACAGAGCAAACTCACAGATACATAACATGTGATCACGAAATGAATCTCGTTTTCTCAGAAAATACTGGTGAATATTTAAACAAAACTTCAGCTAACGTAATTGCCTCCTCCAAAAAAGAAATAATAACTGAATTACCTGAAAACTCTGAAAAAACTGAAATCATAGATACTAAAAAAGATTAATGGAAAAAGACGGTTTAGCTAAATCCTCAGATAATGCAGTAGAAAAAGAGGGATTTGTAAGTCAAAATTTAACCAAAGATGGAATAACAAACCAACCATTACCAAATGATCATATAGGGATAGAAAATATTTCTGTGGAACCCAACAAACTATACGAGGCGGTATCTGCTCTGAAGAATTACGGTTTCAACTATCTACAATGTCAAGGAGGTTATGATGAAGGTCCTGGTAAGAATCTTGTGAGTTTCTATCACTTTATTACTGTTGACGACTTACAAAAAATCGAAAAAATTCAAGAAGTAAGATTAAAAGTTTTCTTGAATAGAGATTCTGATCTATCTGTACCTAGTTTATATAAAATTTTTCAAGGAAGTGATTGGCAAGAAAGAGAGACATATGACATGTATGGAATAAATTTTATTGACCATCCAAATCCCAAAAGACTTTTGATGCCTGAAGATTGGAGAGGTTGGCCATTACGAAAAGACTATATACAGCCTGACTTCTATGAACTACAAGATGCTTACTAGTTTAATTTCTTTAATTTGCGGTAAGTAAACATTACTGCTCTTGCTAGCCTTCTGGGGTCATGTCTTAGCGTTGGAGTTATTCTTTTCGAGTATAATGGTGCCTCCAAAACATAATAACCCTCAGATAATAATTTTTCTTTATTACATCTAACAGGTTCCGCGCCTCTACTCTCGTAGTACTCTACTATCGGTGACTTTTCAAAATGAATCTGAGATAAGATTGCGTTAAAAATTCGATTATTAACTCCAAAATTTGATAATTGTTTTTCTATTGACTTTATATGTTGATACACATCAAGTCCATCTGTTTCTCCGGGTTGAGTCATCAAATTACTTATGTAAATTTTAGGCGCATTACTTTTTAATAAAGCATCGACTATCTCTGGTACTAACAAATTGGGTAATAAAGAAGTATATAAACTCCCTGGGCCAAGAACAATTAAGTCAGCTTCCTTTATAGATTCGAGTGCACTTGGTAAAGCAGAAGGATTTTCTGGTAGGTAACCAATCCTTGAGATTGCTTTTTGGGATTTACTGATGTTACTTTCTCCAAAAATTTTTTCACCATTTTCTAATTCAGCCCATAACATAACATCAATATTTGTTGCCGGTAAAACTTGACCTTGTACAGCTAAAACCTTACTAGAGGCTTGTACTGCTTTTTCTAAACTACCTGTAATAGTTGTTAAAGCTGACAAGAATAAATTCCCAAAACTATGGCCATCTAGGCCACTTCCTGCTGAAAATCTATATTGAAATAATCTAGTTAAAATAGGCTCTTCATTTGATAAGGCTGCCAAACAATTTCTAATATCCCCTGGAGGTTGTACACCTAATTGTTTTCTTAGAATTCCACTACTTCCACCATCATCGGATACTGTGACGATTGCTGTAATATTACTACTGTAATTTTTTAGACCTTTCAATAAAGTAGATAATCCTGTACCTCCGCCAATTGCAACAATGTTAGGACCTCTATTTAATTTACTCTTAACTCTAAGTGCATCAACTAGAACTGTACTTTTTTCAGGAACGAGCGCTTTTTGAATAGAGTTAATACTTCTATTTTGTCCAATACCAATTAATAAAAGTCCAATAACAAAAATCAATGGGCCCAATAATGAAATAGGAAAAATACTAGTCAAACCTGTCATTAACCAAAAAAATAATTCAATAAGCCAATAAAGTGGCCTTAAATTTGTCCATATTGCAAGACCTAATAACGAAGTCAAAAATCCTATTGCGGATGTCATCATCCATCTTTTTATAACCAGTCCTGGTAGAAGCCAGCTTAAGATTCTTAGAATTTTATTTAGTAAGTCAAAATTAGACCTTTTAAAATACCTATAGTGTTTCCTTATTCTTTTTTTAGGCTTATTCATTAAAAACCTCTCTAAATTATTTTACTCAAATTAATAACTACACACATCTATTATAAATCAAATTCATACATCCTTTTTTTATTTCTAAAAATGGGCAATATGTAATAGAAGATCAATTTGTTCTCTATTTAAGTTTTGAAAAAATCAAAGCACGCAGTTGAAACAAACAACCTCTCAATAAGCTGGGGTGAAGTTAAAGTACTCGATCAACTAAATTTTGAACTTAATAATGGTGAAAAATTAGCTATCGTTGGCCCTTCAGGTTCAGGCAAATCAACTATTTTAAAAATATTAGCAGGCCTAATTTTACCTACCGAAGGGGAATTAAGGATATTTGGAGAAAAACAATCATACTTAAGATTAGACCAAAATAATCCACCTGATGTAAGACTAGTTTTTCAAAACCCAGCATTACTAGGATCTTTAACCATTGAAGAAAATGTAGGTTTTCTACTTAGAAAGAATAAAAACTTATCTAAAAAATTAATCCATGAAATTGTATGCGAATGCCTAGCTGAGGTAGGCTTATTTAATGTAGAAAACAAACTACCAAATGAATTAAGCGGAGGTATGCAAAAAAGAGTCAGTTTTGCTAGAGCGTTGATAACAGATGAAACTCTTAAGTCAAAGACCAAACCTTTATTACTTTTTGATGAACCAACTGCAGGTCTTGATCCAATTGCCTCATCTAGAATTGAAGATTTAATAAATAATACAAACGATAAAGCCAACGGATCATCTATTGTGGTCAGCCATGTTCTTAGTACTATAGAGAGAACATCAGATAAAGTTTTAATGCTTTATGGAGGTAAATTTAGATGGGCAGGTTCTATTAATGAATTTAAAGAGAGTAATGATCCCTATGTATTTCAATTTAGGAATGGTAAACTTAATGGTCCAATGCAACCCAAAGACATTTAGACATTATGCGTAGAAGTGTACGAGATTCAATTGTCGGATTTTCCTTATTAGGAGGAATTTTAATATTCACATTTTTTTCTTTTTGGCTAAAAGGAGTAAAATTATCAAAAAAAAATTGGCACATCTTTGCTGAATTCAATAATGCAAGCGGTTTATCAAAAAAATCTCCTGTTACTTACAGAGGGATATTAGTAGGTTCAATAGAGGATATCTTTTTTACTAATGAATCAATTCAAGCAAAAATAGTTCTAAATAATCCTGAAATTATTCTCCCTAGGCCAGCATTCGCAAGGGTCGTAACAAATTCATTTCTTGGAGGAGATGTTCAAGTCGCTTTAGAAACCAGTGACAAAACAATCCCTAAAAATTTAGCAAAACCTACATCCGAAGAATGTAATTCCTCATTAATTATTTGTAAGGGAGATACTATCACAGGCAAACAACTTTCAAGTCTTTCGAATGTAACCAATAGAATAAGTCAATTTTTAAAAGAATCAAATCAAGAAAACTTAATTGAGAACATAGTTAAATCAATGGACCAATTTGATAGGACCCAAGAAAATCTAGATGAACTTATTTATTTATCAAAGCAAGAAATCATAAGAGTGAAACCTTTAATCAAAGAAATCACTATTGCTGCTAATAATTTGAATGATATTTTGTCTACAATCAATGATAAAGAAACCCTTAATGATATTAAAACAACAATAAATGCTGCAAAATCTATTTCCAATAAAATAGATGATATGAGCAATGATTTTGAAAAGTTAACAAAAGACAAAGAATTAACTAAATCTATAAGAGATTTAACAATTGGACTTTCAAAATTTCTTAATGAAATTTACCCATAACTTATATAGTTAGAGTTCATTTATCGCATTTAACGCCATAGCTGCGATAGCTTTATCTGTCGCTTTAGGAAGTTGGACATATTTACCGTTTGCAACCTCTGCTAATTCCTTACCAAATCCGCTAGCAATAAATTTTCTTTCCGTATCAATTATCAAAAGTTTTATCCCAAGCATGGGATATTTTGCAGCAATATCAAGAACCTCTTGCTTTAGATTTACATTATCATTTTCATTATCTTTTTCATCAAGATCATTTTGGCCTAAAGATAATCCCAAAGGGACATTACCTCTTCCATCAGTAATCCCAACAACAATAACTTGACCTATATCTCCAGTGGAAAGTGCATTTTTTGCCACTTTTGCTGACTGTGTTAGACCATGTGCCAAAGGAGATCCACCTCCGCAAGGCATTGTTTCTAGTCTTCTTTTTGCTGCAGTTATAGATCTTGTAGGAGGTAATAATACTTCAGCCTGATTACCTCTGAAGGGTATTAAAGCCACTTCATCTCTATTTTCATAAGCCTCTGTTAAAAGTCTTATTACTGCACCTTTAGCACTTTGCATTCTATTGAGTGCCATAGAACCACTTGCATCAACAAGAAAAATAACTAAAGCACCAGCTTTTTTTTGAAGAAGTTTCGCCCTGAAATCATTCTCTTCGATAACTATAGATTTATTGGGGTTCCTTAATCGTCTTGATTTCTGATAGGGAGCGGCAGCTCGAAGAGTTGCATCTACCGCAATTCTTTTTACTTTACCTCTTGGAATTATGGGTTTTACATATCTACCTCTACTGTCACTAAATATTACTGATCTACTTCCACTATTTCCTGCTTTTGCCTTAGCTGATGAAAAAAGTAGTAAATCTGGATCAACCATACAGGCTTCAGGATCTAATATAAATTCTTCCGGTATTTCTGGAGTGGATTCTTCTTCTCCATCAGAACTATCTTCTTCTTGTTCTTGCTCTTGATTATTATCATTTTCATTAGCCTCAGGTTCAGAATCATCATTATTTGATTGAGGAGGAGGTGGCGGACTCTGGTCTTCGGGAGGAGGGGGTTGAATATCATCATCTTCTGGAGGTATTTGCATCGCTCTTGGAAGAATAACTAATCTTACTGCTACTTTTAAGTCTTCAGAATTTACATTTTCATCACCTCGAAGAGCCGCATTAGCCTTTGCTACTTTTACTGCAAATAATTCTGATCTATGCCCTTCTACTCCTCCTCTGAGGGCTTCATTCACTAAGTAGGTTATTTGCTCTTTTGTTATCTTGACATCCTTTAACCATTGCCTTGCCAAAATTAATTGAGTGGATAAATTATCAGATTCTTCGGACCATTTTTCTGAAAATTTAATATTGTTTTCTGCATGTGATAAGACAGATTTTGTAATCTCAACTCTTTGGGCATTATCAATAGATTGATCTGCGGAAAGCACAATCGCAAAACGATCTAAAACATGATCTCTTAAAGCACCTTCTTCAGGATTATAAGTTGCTATTAAAAGTGACTTGCAAGGATGAGAGAGGCTTAAACCATCTCTCTCAATATTATTTTTCTCTCTTCCTGTAGCTTCGAGAATTAAATTCACAATACCATCATCCAATAGATTTATGTCATCTACATAAAGAACACCTCTATGCGCCTCTGCCAAAATCCCAGGTTGAAAAACTTGTTCTCCCGTACTTAATGAGGCAGCAACGTCAATTGATCCAACAAGTCTGTCTTCAGTTATTCCAATAGGAACTTGAATAAATGGAGCCTCTCTTACTTTTTTTGGAATTTCTTCAATTTGATTAAAATAATCACTTCCAATTACCTGCTCTAACAATTTATTAGTACTAATATCCCATTCTTCTGGTTTATCGGGATCTAAATTCCTACCAATTGGTCTTAATGAAGTATTGCTATTTATCTTAGTTAGTTTTTCCAGTAATGACTCATTATCTAATACCTCAATGGGAGGGAGCAACGTATGCAAACCCCTTGCTAATACTGACTTACCAGTACCTCTTCCTCCAGCAATAATCACCCCTCCTAAACTTGGGTCAACTGCTGCTAGAAGCAAAGACAATTTCAATAAACTATGACCTGTAATTGCTGCCAAAGGGAAAGCTCTAAATGAATCCTTTGACTTCATTAAATCTTTTATTTCTCCTTTCTCTTTAAGTTCGGGGTTCAAAATCACTTTAAAAATGCCTGATATAGAATTTATCCAATAACTTTGTTTTTTGTAGTGGAATTATCAAATCTTAATATCAAAAATGGACTATGTATATCCCTTGGAGCAAATATTGATAGTAAATTCGGAAGCCCTCTTGAGTCACTATTTATTTGCAAACCAAAAATAGAGGAAACAATAAATAAGTGGGGAGATAGTTCTAACAAAAAAAAAGAAGAGAAAAGCAAATTTCATGCAAACTTTATTTGGTCTTCAATTTATGAGACTTTACCCCATGGTGTTGATAATGAGCAGCCAAATTATTTAAATACTCTATTACTTATAAAAAGTAATTCTTTCCCACAACCATCAAATAAAAAAGCTAAATTACTTCTAAAAGAGCTAAAAAAGTTAGAGAGATTTTTCGGGCGAAAAGAGACGCCAAAAGGCAAGAAATGGCTATCAAGATGTCTCGATTTAGATATTCTTTGGTGGGAAGATTTTCATATGGTTGACGAGGAATTAACATTACCTCACCCTAGATTCATGAATCGTAATTTTGTTATTACGCCACTATCTGAAATCTTAAGTAGAAGCCAAAAAATCACAAAGTTTGATGCTCCAAAATGGTCTATATAAATGATTTACAAAACCAAAAAATAACTGTTAAGCTGTTTTTATTTAAAAATTATGGGCAATAAAAACCTTATAAGAAAATCAATTTTTAAAGAAAAAATATCTGAGTTAAAGTCAAAAAAATTTAGTTTCGAAATAAATAGAATTGAGCTTCCAAATGGACATGAAGGTGAATATGGATACATTAAGCATCCTGGGGCAGCATTAGCCGTACCTATTACAAAAGACAATAAAGTTATCATTCTTCGGCAATATAGATTTGCTGTTTCAAGATATTTATTAGAATTTCCAGCAGGAACATTAGAAATAGGTGAAACTCCTATTAATTCAATTCAAAGAGAAATACAAGAGGAGACTGGATTCAGTGCAAACAAATGGGATGAACTAGGAACTCTTGTCCCTGCTCCTGGTTATGCAGATGAAGAAATTTATTTATTTTTAGCCCGTGATTTAAAAAAACTCAATTCCGAGGTTAAAGGTGATTTAGATGAAGATATAGAAGTATTAATTTTAGATCCAGACGAACTAGATAATCTTATTTCTAGTGGGGATGAAATTCTTGACGCAAAAACCGTTACGGCTTGGTTTAGAGCTAAACAATTTTTAGATAAATAATGAATAAACCTAGAATACTTTTTTGGCATAGAAAGGATTTAAGAATATTTGATAATCAAGCTTTAATCAAAGCTTTTTCATTATCAAATGCTATTACTTCAACTTATGTATTTGATAAAAATTACTCACATGATTTCAATGCAAGTTCAAGAGCTTGGTTTCTAGGAAATTCACTACAAGAATTAGGAAATAATTGGGAAAAAATGGGTAGTAGATTAGTTATAGGAGAAGGAGATCCGGTATTAATAATTCCTCAATTAGCAAAGAAAATAGATGCTAAATTTGTTTTTTGGAATAGATCAATTGAACCTCATGAGATTAATCGCGATTTACAAATAAAAAAAAATTTAAAAGAACAAAATATACAAGTTATTGAAACTTGGGATCACTTATTAGTAGAACCTTTAAAAATATTTTCAGGAAATAATAATCCTTATTCAGTTTATGGCCCTTTTTATAAAAACCTTAAATCAAAAATGAATTTATTAGGTTCATATGAACAAGATAAAGTTGTTTTCCAGTTTAAAGATATAGATAATAAACTCAAAGATAAGACAATAAATTCATCTGATTCGGTTCTAGAGAAATTTATCAAAAATATCAAATTTCCTGGTTCGAATATTTGTCCATGTAGACCTGGAGAGAATGCTGCAGAAACATTATTAGAAAACTTCATTAACGAAAAAAAAATATATTCTTACAATTCTGCACGAGATTTTCCTTCCCATAATGGGACATCTTTTCTAAGTGCATCTCTCAGATTCGGCACCATCAGCATTAGAAAAGTTTGGAACGCCACATTAAATTTAAATTCAGATTTGGAGAATCAAGGAAATTATCTATCAATTGAAACTTGGCAAAAAGAACTTGTTTGGCGTGAATTTTATCAACATTGCTTATTCCATTTCCCAGAGCTAGAGAAAGGTCCATATAGAAAAAAATGGGATCACTTTCCATGGCAAAACAATAATGAATGGTTTCAGCATTGGAGCAACGGAGAGACAGGGGTACCTATAGTTGATGCTGCAATGCGTCAACTAAATAGTACTGGCTGGATGCATAACAGATGTAGGATGATAGTCGCTTCATTTCTGGTAAAAGATCTTATATGCAATTGGCAAATGGGCGAGAAAAAATTTATGGAGACTTTGGTTGATGGAGACTTAGCTGCAAATAATGGGGGATGGCAGTGGAGCGCCAGTAGCGGTATGGATCCAAAACCTCTTAGAATTTTTAATCCATATACCCAAGCAAAAAAATTTGATCCTATTTGCGAATATATAAAATTTTGGATTCCTGAATTATCTAAAGTGTCAAATTCAGAATTATTAAATGGCGAGATATCTAATTTAGAAAAAAATAATTATTCAAGCCCTATTGTCAATCACAACATACAACAAAGATTATTTAAATCACTTTATGCTGAAATTTGAATTTCCTCTATACAATTCTTTAAAACTTTATTTAAATTTTCTGCTACATAAACTTGTTCTTCATAAGAAATTTCAGGGAACATTGGAAGACTAAGAACTTCTGTACAAATTCTCTCTGTGTTAATGAGTTTTGTTCTAGAAAAATTTTTATTTTTGTAAGCTATTTGTGCGTGTATTGGAATTGGATAGTAAATAATTGAATTAATACCTTTTTCAAAAAGTTGTTGTTTTACCAAATTCCTCAAGGAATAGTATTTTTTGCAATCAGTATCAAATAAATTTGAAAAATCTTCATTTAAAAAATATTTATCGTTTCTTAATTTGATGACAAATTGATTCCAAGAATGGGTAATTGAATCAGAGCTAATTTTTGGAAAACTAATAAATGTATTTTTTTCTAATAAATCAAGGTAATTATTAGCAATTTTTTGGCGATTATTAATCCACTTAGAAATATATTTAATTTTAATGTTTAATATGGCAGCTTGAATGGTATCAAGTCTGCTGTTATATCCAATTTGGGTATGATGATATCTTATTGGACTGCCATGTACAGCCAGTTCTCTAATTTTTTTTGCAATCTTCTGATCTGAAGTTGTTACTGCTCCACCATCTCCAGCAGCTCCTAAATTTTTAGTAGGGAAAAAGCTAAAACAGCCTATATCACCGATACTACCAACTTTAGAATTTTCCCACATTGTGCATGTTGCCTGAGCACAATCTTCGATTACTTTTAAATCATATTTCTTGGCCAAAGATTTTATTAAGGTCATATTCACTGCATTACCAAATAGATGAACTGGCATAATTGCCTTGGTATTAGAATTTATTTCTTCTTCTATCAGTTCAGTATTAATGAGATAAGTTTCTGGATCTATATCTACCAAAACAGGATTAGCACCAACTGCACTAATAGCCTCTGCAGTTGCAAAAAAGCTAAAAGATGAGGTAATAACTTCATCACCCGGACCAATATCTAATGCGCGCAAAGCTAATACTAAAGCATCAGTTCCACTATTACATCCAATAGTATTTTCAACACCAATCAGATTTGAAAAACTCTCCTCAAATTTGGCAATTTCATGTCCTCCAATATACTTACCCTCTTTTAAAACTTTAAAAACCTCACTCTCAATTTCTGAGCCAATTTCGTGGTACTGCCTATTTAAAGTAAATGGAGGTATCTGCATAATAAATATATTAACCCTAAACCATATTTCTATGGGTAAAAAATTTTTAATTCATTTAAACCAACTTGGTTCTTTACCAGGAGTCCATTTTATATTGCAACCCAAAGAAGGCATCTGATTTGAAGGATAAGAATTATTTTGATTCAAATCTTTTACAGCAGAGCGCAAATCTTTTCCAGATAGAGGGATATTATTACCTGGTCTACTATCGTCTAATTGACCATGATAATACAATGAAAAATCACCATTTCCTTCATTTGAAAAAAGATAAAAATCTGGGGTGCAAGCCGCTTTTAATTCCTTAGCAAAATTTTGATTTTCATCGTATAGATAAGGAAAACTCCATCCCTGTGTTTGTGCCTGCAATCTCAAATTTTTAGGAGAATCTGAAGGATGAGTCCCAATATCATTACTGGAAATTGCAACTGTTTGAACTGTATTTGCAATTTCTTTACTTAAGGCGAAAATTTGATTCTCAATATATTTAACAAATGGGCAATGGGCACAAATAAACATTAAAAGTAAATGCCGATTATCTAGATTATTAGAATTGAAATATTCATTTTCTGAAGAATTAGCATTTAACATTTCGAAATTCGTTAATTGAAAACCTAATTCCAAAACCATAGAATTTGTTCTTACCATGTTCAAGTTAAAAATTCTTTGATATTTGAAAATTATTGTATATTTTGCAGTAATCCGTAAAGATAGGTACTTTTATATAGGAGAATAATAGAAATAATAAACAAAATGCTTCTAAATCTAACTGGCAAAAAAATTCTTGTTACGGGAATTGCCAACAATCGTTCAATAGCATGGGGAATCGCTCAACAACTTTCAAAAGCTGGCGCAGAACTTGGAATCACATATTTGCCTGATGATAAGGGAAGATTCGAGTCTAAAGTTAGAGAACTAACTGAACCTTTAAACCCATCTTTATTTTTGCCACTTGATGTTCAAAATCCAGCTCAAATTGAAGAAATATTTAAAAATATAAAAGACAATTGGGGGCAAATTGACGGATTAGTTCACTGCCTAGCATTTGCAGGACGCGATGAATTGATTGGAGATTATAGTGCTACCACTTCAGAGGGTTTTGATAGGGCTCTTAATATAAGTGCGTATTCGTTAGCACCTTTATGTAAAGCAGCAAAACCACTTTTTAGTGATGGTGCTGGAGTTGTCTCATTAACCTATTTAGGTTCAGAAAGGGCGATTCCTAACTATAACGTGATGGGAGTTGCTAAAGCAGCGTTAGAAGCTTCAGTAAGATATCTTTCTGCAGAACTTGGTCCCGAAAAACAAGTCAGAGTTAACGCAATAAGTGCTGGGCCTATAAGAACACTTGCGAGTTCTGCTATAGGTGGCATTTTAGATATGATTCACAATGTTGAAGAAAAGGCTCCTTTACGCAGAACAGTCACTCAAAAAGAAGTAGGTAATACAGCTGCTTTTTTATTAAGTGATCTCTCTAGCGGTATTTCAGGCCAAACAATTTATGTTGATGCGGGTTACTGCATTAATGGAATGTAAACTAAGTATTTTGCATAAAAATGTCATCTCTAAGGCAATCTGAAATAAAAAGAAAAACTAATGAAACAGATATTTCTGTATTTATAAACTTAGATGGAAATGGAATTTCTGAGATTGATACCGGGATACCATTCTTAGATCATATGCTTCATCAAATATCCAGTCATGGTTTGTTCGATTTAAAAATAAAAGCAATTGGAGATACCCATATTGATGATCACCATACAAATGAAGATGTAGGAATCGCATTAGGCAAGGCATTCTCAAAAGCCTTAGGAGAAAGAAAAGGAATAAGCAGATTTGGACATTTCTTTGCTCCATTAGATGAAGCATTAGTTCAAGTCACTTTAGACTGCTCTGGTAGACCGCACCTATCTTATGATCTTCAATTAAAAGCCCCTAGAATAGGAAATTATGATACTGAACTAGTAAGAGAGTTTTTTATTGCCTTCGTAAATAACAGCGGTATTACTCTGCATATTAATCAAATACGAGGAAGTAATTCACATCATATAGTTGAGGCGTGCTTTAAAGCTTTTTCAAGATCAATGAGAATGGCTACCGAAATAGATCCAAGAAGATCTGATTCAATTCCAAGCAGTAAAGGAATGTTAGAAAAACAATAAAATAGGAATTTTTTCGAATCAGCCACAATTTAATTGATTTTTGGCGATGATAGAGAAAATGATTATTTTGTTGTGACTAATTTACAAGATAAAAAAATTGATAAATTTAAAATTTTTAATAAAGAAGATTGGTCAAGTGCTTATCAAAATGTAGAAAAGGAGCTCACTAAAGAGCCTCTAAAAATTTGCAAAGGTAATAATATTAAAAATCTAAATGGAACATTATTAAGAAATGGACCAGGAATATTAGAGAGAGGTGGACAATGGGTTCATCATCCATTTGATGGTGATGGAATGATAACATCCATAAAATTCGAAAATGGTCAGCCATTCTTAACAAATAGATTTGTTAAAACTAAAGGCTATTTGGAAGAAGAAAAAATAGATAAATTTATTTATAGAGGTGTTTTTGGCACACAAAAAAATGGAGGAATTTTAAATAATGCATTAGATCTAAAATTCAAGAATATCGCTAATACACACGTCATTAAATTAGGAGATGAAATTCTCGCATTATGGGAAGCAGCAGGTCCACATGCAATGGATCCTGATAGTCTTGACACTATTGGTTTAACAACATTAAAAGGGGTACTCAAGCCTAACGAAGCATTCAGTGCTCATCCCAAAACAGACCTAAACTCAAATGCATCTTCAGAACTTTTAGTCACTTTTGGAGTACAAACCGGGCCAAAAAGTACCATTAGATTAATGGAATTTAATAATGCTGGTACAAATTCTGGAGAGCTCATTTTTGACAGAAAAGATACCTTTAATGGCTTTGCATTTCTTCATGATTTCGCAATCACAACTAATTGGGCAATATTTTTACAGAATGCTATTGATTTTAATCCTCTTCCATTTGTAATGGGTCAAAGAGGAGCAGCACAATGTCTAAAGTCAAACCCAAATAAAAAGGCAAAGTTTTTTATCATTCCCAGAGAAAGTGGATTATTTAGGGGACAACCTCCTTTAACGATAGATGCTCCAGAAGGATTCGTTTTTCATCATGTAAATGCATTTGAAAAAGATTCCAAAATCGTATTAGATAGTATTTTTTATGATGATTTCCCATCAGTTGGTCCAGACGAGAATTTTAGGGATATTGACTTTGATAAATATCCAGAAGGAAAACTGAAAAGATCAATTATCGATCTAAAGACAAAAAATTGTGAACTTGAAACTTTCAGTGAACAATGTTGTGAATTTGCTGTTGTTAATCCTAAAAACTTAGGATTAAAAGCAACTTTTAGTTGGATGGCAAGCACATCCCAAAAGCTTGGTAACGCTCCACTTCAAGCAATAAAAAAAATAAATTTAATTTCTAAGGAAGAGATTTCTTGGTCAGCAGGTCCAAGTGGATTTGTTAGTGAACCAATTATGGTTCCATCAGAAAACTCTTCAAAAGAAGATGAGGGATTTTTATTTATACTTCTATGGAACGGAGAAAGAAGAGGAAGCGATTTAGTGATATTAGACGCAAAAGACTTAAAAGAATTAGCTGTTTATGAATTACCCATTTCAATTCCTCATGGCCTTCATGGATCTTGGGTTAATTGAATTTAAGAAAAAATTTCAATTAAATCTGGAATAATTTTTTTTAATGCTTTACCTCTATGACTACAAGAGTCTTTAATATCATTATTCATTTCTGCGAAAGTTAATCTGGTAGAACTCTCCTCAAAAATTGGGTCATAACCAAAACCACTTTTTCCTCTTGGGTTTAAAATGATATTGCCATGACATTTGGCCTCAGATTCAATAATCACTTCACCATTTGGTGAACAAACACAAATATTAGCTATAAAGAAAGCACTTCTATTTTGAACTTCATCAAGTTCTCTTAAAACTCGTTCAATTCTCTTCTGATCATTTTCTGCATATCTAGATGAGTAAATGCCAGGCTTACCACCCAGTGCTTCAATACAAATTCCTGAATCATCTGCTATTGAAAAATTATTCGTTTTTCTCGAAACTTCACTCGCTTTTTTAATTGCATTATCTCTAAATGTCAGTCCATCCTCTTCAACGTCTAATGATTCTGGCTGGAGTAACAATTTACAATTAACTCCAGCAAGCAATTTCTTATATTCTTCAATTTTACCTTTATTCTTACTCGCTAAATATAAATTTTTCATCCTTATTTTCCTGCCAAATTTATAAATTCTTGACCCCACTCTAATACCTCAGTTAGATAAGTTTCTTTCGGTGCTTCACAATATAACCTTAAAAGAGGTTCCGTTCCTGAAAACCTAAAAAGAAGCCAAAAATTTTTATCAATTCTCAACTTTATTCCATCGATTTTTGAGATACTTTTTAACTTGTGATTATTAATATTCTCAGGAATATTATCTATGATAAATTCTTTTACGTTATTTTTTTCTGACTGATTTGGAAATTTAATATCAATTCTTTTATAAAAACTTGGGCCAAAATCTTCTTGAATTTCATCTAAGGTTTCATATAAATATTGAGATTTTTCAGCAATTCCATTTAATAAAACCATCGCTGCATATAGAGCATCTCTTTCAGGCATAAAGTCACCAAAACCAACTCCCCCAGATTCCTCTCCTCCAATAAATATTTTTTCTTTGATCATTTTTTCAGCAATATATTTAAAGCCAACTGGAAGTTCAAAAACATCTCTATTTTGACTCTCTGATATATTTTTTATAATATCTGAACCACTAACAGTCTTTAAAACTGGATAAGAATTATTTTTAATTTCGCCCAGATAACTAATAAAGTATGGGAGTAAATCTTGAGTGCTAGAGTATCTCCCTTTTTCATCAATTGCCGCAATTCTATCACCATCACCGTCAAATATAATTCCTAAAGTTTTCACTTCATTTGTTGACTTTTCCATTAGTATTTGTTTTAGATCATCTGCATAATTCAAAAGAGGTTCAGGAGGTTTACCTCCAAAAAAAGGGTCAGCATCTTTCCTGATTTCTGAAATAACTTCTAAATCATTAGAATCAAAAATCTCAGCCATACAATTTGCAGCTGAACCATACATAGAATCTACAAAAATTCTCAATTTCATTTTTTTTAATCTCTTGGAAATATAGTCAATATCAAAAAGGGATTTAATTTTATCTAAATGAAATTTCTTAATATCTACCAATTGATTAACACCATCTATTTTTTCAATAGAATTTCCAAGCATTAATCTTTTTTCAACTTCACTTGTAAAAGATTCGTCAACAGAACATCCATTAAAGCTCTTTATTTTCAGACCTAGCCAATTATATGGATTATGGCTTGCTGTAATTACTAACGCTCCAAGACAGCCGACTTCTTTGGCATAGAAACTACAAGAAGGTGTTGTAACAAAGCTATTAGATAAGATCGGTTCGAAACCACATCCTCTTACAAAAGGTACTATTTGCTTGGCGAATTCACAAGCCATAAATCTACGATCATATCCAATAATAATTTTCTTTGAATTAACTTCTTTATAGTATTGATAATTCAACTCCTGACATGCAGCGACAACAACTCTTGAAAGATTGGACAGGTTAAAGTCAAAGCCAATAATTCCTCTCCAACCATCAGTCCCAAATTTTATCTTGTCAAATTTATAAGCTGTCAAATTTAAAATTTCCTTGATTTATCTTAATTATCTATACTAATTTATATGAGTAAATTTTAAAACCGCCACTAAAAAAATAATTTGAATTCTCTTCATTTAAAAAGTTTTACAAGATGCAAAAGAAAAGCATGGCTCGATTTTAAGGGTAAAAAATCTTATGAAGTTTGGTCTCCCCATAAAGCTATAGATAAAATTAATCAGTTTCAAATTTTCTCTGAATTTTGTAATGGTGAAATATATACAGGATTAAAAGCCTGTGAAAATGGTTATCAAGGGGTAATTGGATTAAAAATCAAAGGGAATCTTTACCAAAATATAAACGCAGAAATACGTCCACAATTACTTGTAAAGACTAAAGGTAAAAGTAAATGGGGTCAATATAAATATTTACCTGCTGTTTATAAGTTAGGCCGCAAAACAACAAAAGAACATCTATTCGACTTAGCTTTTTGTTCTATGCTGTTGGAATCTTTTCAAGAATCTAAAATTGAGAAAGGATTTGTTATTTCAACTTTTGATAAAAAAGTTAAATTTGAAGAAATTTACTTTAATAAAAAATTAAGAAGAAAAGTTTTAAATGTTTTATTAAATTTGCATGAATGCTTGGAGGGATCTATACCAGAAATAACTAAAGATAGAAAAAAATGTACTATTTGTTCTTGGCAAAAATTTTGTGACAAAGAAGCAAAAGAAAATGGATATCTAACAGATATAGATGGAATAGGGTCCAAAACAGCCTCATTACTCAAAGCAAAAGAAATAACTAATACCCAAATATTAGCTTCGTATAACGAAAAACAACTTGGAGAGAAATTATCTAAATTCAACGATCAAAAGTATGAAAAAGCGTCCATATTTATAAAGCAAGCACAAGCATATATCTCTGGAGAACCATATTTCATCTATAATAAGAGTACGGAAGATTTATTAGAAAAAATATGTTCGGGATTTTATATATTTGATATTGAGTCCAATCCAGATGAAAAGCATGATTTTTTATATGGATTTTTAAAAGTAAATAATTTGTCTATAAAAAAAGAAGATCTTATTTATGAATCAACCTTAAATCTT
This sequence comes from uncultured Prochlorococcus sp., assembly GCA_902596585.1. Classification (GTDB taxonomy): domain Bacteria; phylum Cyanobacteriota; class Cyanobacteriia; order PCC-6307; family Cyanobiaceae; genus Prochlorococcus_A. The sequence goes on along the minus strand of CACJUL010000004.1, from coordinate 16,101 downwards.
AAAAACAATAAAGAAGAATCTTACAGGCAAATTATTGAAATACTTTTTTCACACAAGGAATGGCCAGTTTTGCATTACGGAGAAACTGAAAAAATATCAATAATTAATATTGCTAAAGAACTAAATTTTAGTTTTGAAGAAATTGATTCTCTTGCCTCAAGATTTATTGACTTACATATCTTAATAAGAAAGTCTTGGATATTACCACTAAAAAACTATAGCTTAAAAACTGTTTCTAATTGGCTTGGATTCGAATGGGTGCAGAAAAATGTAAGTGGCTCGAAAGCACTTTATTGGTGGATTCAATATCAAATTACAGAAAACGAAATATTTTTAAAAAAAATTATCCAATATAACAAAGATGATTGTTTAGCTACTCTAAAAATTGCAGAATATTTAATCAAAAATCAATTAAAGAAAAATTGATCCTACAGACTTATTGATAATAATTTTTCCAAAAATTTCTGAAAAAAGACAACTTCCTTCCTCTAAATATTTTCTTTTTATCATAGCTAAACCTTTTATTTGAGAATCTGATTTAAAAAAACTAGTGATTTTGCCTGCAGAAATATCCTTGGCGGAATTTATATATAAATTTTTATCTTCAACTTCTAAATTCAAATTAGATTCTAATGATTTCCAAGTTCTTATTTCCTGTTTTAAAGAATCAACATTTTTTATTTTTGACATTGTTTCTTGTCCTAAAAAACAACCTTTATTAAAATCTATAAGATCTTTTAATCCTAGTTCAAGAGGATTATTTTTTCCGTTTATTTCCATATCTAAAGAGGGTATTGCCTGATTAACCTTCCAAATCTTTAAATCATTTGAATTAAGCAAATTTAGGTTATTTTTATATATTTCAAATTCTTTATCTTCTGTTTTGAAGAAAATAGGCTTATAACTTCTCCATGAAATAGATTCATCAATTTCCTGAATTCTATTTATCAAGAAGGGTTCACTTAGAAGTACATCATCCGCTGGAAAAATAATTTGATTAAAGTAATAAATTATTTCATTAGTGTTACCCGCCAAGATAATTACTTCTAAGTTTCTTTCTAAAAAAATAATTTCAATTAATGACCTCAGAACTCCATTTGGAGTTAACCAACAAGTTTTGATAACTTTATTTTCTGAATTAAGAATATTTCCAGTTGTTATCCCATTCAAAAACTTTCTGGCATCTTTCCCAGTAACAGAAAAACAATCAAATTTTTCAAGCCAAAACTTTTTTTTAATATCTTGCATTTTGAGATAATTATAAAAAGTCTTTTATTGTAAAAAGACTCTTTAATTTAACATTTTCAGCGTTAAGGGCTTCAAATCCCCCTTCTTGTCTATCAACTACTGACAAAACTTCCTCAACAATATAATTATTTTCTCGTAACTTTTTTATAGCTTTTATTACTGAACCAGCAGTTGTAACAACATCCTCTACGACAGTTACCAAAGTTCCCTCTTCTAATATAGGCCCCTCTAGGCCAGCTTTGGTACCATATTTTTTAACTTCTTTCCTAATAATTAAACCATTAAGTTCTAGGCCTTGCGAAGCTGCTTTGACGATTAATCCACTTACAAGAGGATCTGCACCTAATGTCAATCCGGCTACAGCTTGTGACCTTGAGTCTTTTAAATCTAAAAATAAATCACTTATTAAGTTTAGACCTTCGCCATTTAAAGATACCGGTTTACAGTTTAAGTAATGACTACTTTTTTTACCGGAAGCCAAGGTGAAGTCTCCCCTCTTGTAGGACTTTTCAACTAACTGTTTTAACAATTTAGCTCTATTCAAATCATACTTTTTTGAGAAATTGCCCATTAGTAAAAGTTTAGTTTATATTTAAAGATTAGAAGAAAAAAAAGAAATCTCACAAAAACTTTCTAATAAGGTTTTTTTTGAAATAATGTTTTTATATTGTATATTGAAATTCAATGTAATTAAAATTACATCAATATCCCCTGGGGGTGTAGCAATCTGGTGAATGCACCAAACTCATAATTTGGCTTAGGCGAGTTCGATCCTCGCCACCCCCATCGTTAATTTGTCATTGAATGAAAATAACCCTACTTTTATTGATTTTATTTTTCCCAGCTTTTTTCGCGGCTAGTGAACTCTCTTTTTTATTGATAAGGCCTAGCAAAGTATTAAGACTAATAGAAGAAAAAAAGAAAGGAGCATTTTCAATTCTAAAAATTCAAAAACGATTTAGATCTTCTTTAATTGCTTCTCAATTTGGAGTAACAATTTCATTAATATCAATTGGATGGCTAAGCAATAGCATCGCAAATGATTATTGGAAAAGAAATATTTTGACAAATAGACTTTATGATCTTCTGCTATTTTTATTTGTGGTGTTAGTAGTCACTCTGATATCTGGACTAATTCCTAAGGCCCTAGTAATTAACAATCCAGAATCTGCAGCATTAAGGTTAACCACCATATTTGATGCCGTGAGAAAAGGTATGCAACCCATAGTTACGACAATCGAATTCTTTGCCAGCGCATGTCTAGGTTTGTTCAATTTAAATAATAAATGGGATTCTTTAAATTCGGGTTTATCCGCAGGTGAATTAGAAACTCTTATAGAAACTGATAATGTTACAGGTTTAAAGCCAGATGAAAAAAATATTCTTGAAGGAGTTTTTGCCTTAAAAGATACTCAAGTAAAAGAAGTAATGATTCCAAGATCAGAGATGGTAACTTTGCCAAAAACCATTACTTTTTCAGAACTTATGAAAAAAGTAGACCAAACTCGACATGCACGCTTCTTTGTGATTGGCGAATCTCTAGATGATGTATTAGGTGTATTAGATTTGCGTTATTTAGCTAAGCCAATATCAAAGGGAGAAATGGAAGCCAATACATTATTGGAGCCCTTCCTTTTACCAGTGACAAAAATAATAGAAACCTGCTCACTAGCAGAAATATTGCCAATAGTGAGAGAATACAATCCTTTCTTACTTGTAGTTGATGAACATGGTGGAACAGAGGGTCTTATAACTGCAGCTGATCTTAATGGAGAAATAGTTGGAGAAGAAATGCTGAATAGTAGGATTTACTCGGACATGAAAATGTTAGATAATTTCTCTAGAAAATGGTCAATAGCTGGAAAATCAGAAATTATAGATATCAATAAAAAGTTAGGATGTTCTATTCCAGAAGGTGCAGACTACTATACCCTTGCTGGATTTCTGCTAGAAAAATTTCAAATGGTTCCAAAAATTGGCGACGTTTTAGATTCCAATAATATTAAATTTGAAATTATTTCAATGTCAGGTCCGAAAATTGATCGTGTTAAAATTATCCTTCCGAAAAGCTAAATAGGGCTTCTTGTAGAGGATAATAATAATTAATATATAAATTTAAAGTTATGCAACCAACCTCATCACCAGTAAAGGTTGGAGTCATAGGTATAGGGAATATGGGCTGGCATCATGCTCGAGTGCTCAGTTTACTTAAAGATGCAAATTTAGTTGGGGTTGCAGATCCAAATGAAAAGAGAGGCAAATTAGCCATTGATCAATTTCAATGTGAATGGTTTAGTGATTATAAGGAATTAATTCCAAAAGTTGATGCTATCTGTATCGCTGTCCCTACACTACTTCATCATAAGGTAGGACTGGATTGTCTTAAGAGAGGCACCAACGTTCTCATCGAAAAACCAATTGCAGCTAATGAGGCAGAAGCAAAATCTTTAATAGAAGCTGCTAATAAAAGTAATTGTCTATTACAAGTTGGGCATATTGAAAGATTTAATCCCGCCTTTAGGGAACTAAATAAAATTGTACATAATGAAGAGATTGTTGTTTTAGAAGCAAGAAGGCATAGTCCTCATGCAGATAGAGCAAATGATGTATCGGTAGTAATGGATTTAATGATCCATGACATTGATCTTGTTTTAGAGCTCGTAAACTCAAAAATACAAAAATTAGCAGCTGTTGGAGGTAGAAACAGTGAAGGATTAATTGATTATGTAAACGCTACTTTAGTTTTTAAAAATAATGTAATCGCAAGCTTAACTGCAAGCAAAATGAGTCATAAAAAAATTAGGAGTTTAAGTGCTCATTGTCAAAATGGATTAGTAGAGACCGACTTTTTAAATCACTCTTTACAAATCCATCGGAAGTCCCATGAATCATATTCAGCAGATCATGGAGAATTGGTTTATAGAAATGATGGATATGTAGAAGAAGTTAGTACAACTTCCATTGAACCTCTTTATGCAGAATTAGAGCATTTCCTTAGTTGTGTCCAAGGCAAAGAAATACCAGAAGTAGATGGGGAGCAAGCCTCAAGAGCCTTAAAAATTGCTGATTTTATAGAGTGTGCTGTAGAAAATTCTGGGGATGCTATCCTGCTTGAAAATCCATTTTAAGATTTTTATCTAAGATAAATTTATTTAAATCCAACTGCAGCTTGCCAAACAAATACCAATAAAAAGAAAAATAAAGGGATAAGTGGAAGAACATCAACTGTTGGAGCAAAAGCCTTATAAGCCTCAGGCAATTCAGCGAATGTATTAAATAGAATGAGCACCTTTTTTAAAAAAATTAATTAATTATGTTAAGACGTTACCATGTATGGTGAGCAATAGAGGATGTTTTCCAAGGAGCGAAATCAATTGTAAAACAATTACCTTTTATTGCATTAGATATGGCATTGGTAAATCTTATTAAATGAGCAATATTATGCAAACTTATTAGTGTAAGGCCTAAAATTTCATCATTTCTAATAAGATGATGCAAATATGCGCGAGAAAAAGACTTGCATGTTTCACATGTACAAGTTTTGTCTATCGGAGAAAAGTCATTTTTAAACCGAGCATTTCGTAAATTCAGTCTTTCATCATTAAAAAATGCAGTCCCATGTCTTCCTAATCTTGTAGGCAAAACGCAATCGAATAGATCAAATCCTTTTGCAACAGCTAAAGATATTTCATTTAAAGAACCAATTCCCATTAAATATCTTGGTTTATTTATTGGTAAGAATTTTGTGACGTGATTAATGACACTATGTATTTGGTCTACAGACTCTCCAACACTAACACCTCCAACGGCTATTCCAGGGAGATTAAAAGAGCTTATATATTTAGCACTATTTTCCCTTAATTTAGGGTACTTTCCGCCCTGAACTATTCCGAATAGTGCTTGACTAGATTTCTGATGTGTTTCGACACATTGTTGCAACCATAAGTGAGTTCTTTGTAAAGAATCTTCAATTTCATTTTCATTAGCCGTGTGCGGGGGGCAATGATCAAAAGCCATAGCTATATCGGAACCAAGATCCATTTGTATCTGCATTACTTTTTCAGGGGACAAATAAACATGACTGCCATCTCTAGGATTTTTAAATTCCACCCCTCTATTTGAAATATTATTCAATTTGGCCAAACTAAAAACTTGGTATCCGCCTGAATCGGTCAGAATAGGTTTAGGCCAATTCATGAATTTATGAATGCCGCCAGCTTCTTTAACTAATTTTTCTCCAGGTTGAAGGTGAAGATGGAAGGTATTAGAGAGAATCATTTCAGATCCTGTAGATGCTAACTGTTTTGATGAAATACCTTTGACTGTTGCCAAAGTGCCCACAGGCATAAATTTAGGAGTATTTACCTGACCATGTGGGGTATGAAATATACCAGTTCTTGCTTCTGTATTACAACAATTTGATGTAATTTCAAATTCGAACACGTTTATTTATGAAAATTTTTTCCTTTTTTATTAATCTAACCTATTATTTAATATTAAAGTTATTTTTATCTCATCAAAAAATATTTTATAAAAAATTTAGCAGGATCTTGGATTTTCTACACGACATTTCCAAAAATACCTCTAATTAATCCAGAATTTAAAAATATTGCGCAATTCGCACCACTTATAGGTTTTTTTATAGGGATAATACAAAGTTGTATTTTTATTTTTTTAAGGGAAAATTCTTGGTCTATTTATCCATCTTCATTAATTTGTTTAGCTTCTGGATATTTAATAACTGGTGGCCTACATCTTGATGGCTTAATGGATACCTTTGATGGTATTTTTGCTGGCAAAAAGAAACGTTTAAAAGCAATGAAAGATAGTAAAGTTGGCTCCTTCGGTGTTCAATCTTTAGTTTTTATAACCTTAATTCAAATTGCTTGCATAATAAAGATTCAAAACCAGATAATCCATTTTTTACCAATATGCTTATTTTGGGGAAGATTTTCAAATTTATTCTTTATAGAAAAGTTTAAATATGTTAGTTATAAAAAAAAATCTATTAGTCATAAAAAATATTGGAATGGATTCAAAAAAGAATCTTTTATTTCCATTGTTTTTATCATAATTTTTATTGCGTATCAATTATTTTTATTTACATCCCAAGAAATACTAATTAAATTTCTATTTCTTATTTTGATAGGTATTTTTTTAAGTTATTCTATTCCAAATATGCTAGGGAATAAAATTGGAGGTTTCAATGGTGATGCTTGCGGTGCAAGTGTCGTACTCGTCGAAACTATGATGTTATTCATGTATGCAATTCTTTTGTAGGAAGTTCTAAATAGAAAATATTTTTTTTCTTGAGATTTTTTAATTCTTTAACATCTTTAATTGTAGCTTTTTCGAGCAACTTCAGGTCTCCCCCAATTTGTCGTGCTAACTTCCTCGCCAAAAAAAGTCCCACCCCAGTACCATCCTTTTTCATGGAAGCAGATCCTCTAAAACCTTTTTGAAAAATCTTCTCATTTTCATTTTTTAAAATTTTTTTGCCATTATCAAATACATAAAGCCCTTTACTCGTAATCCCGATTCCAATCTCAGCGTCTTTTTGAGCATACTTAAAAGCATTTTCTAGTAAATTGGCAACAATTTCAGCAATTACAACATATTTTGCCTTTACTGGTAATAAAGTCCATTCTGGCCAAATAGAAGGTTCAGTCCAAGCTCTATTTTCTAATTTCGCATTAGCTTCTCCTCTTTCTAAAATTGGCCTCAATAAACCCTGAACAGTTATTGCAGTTTTATTATCTAAATTTGGGGGTAATAATAATCTTTCCTCTCCTAATTCTAATGGAAGTTGAGGGGGTTCATTTAAGTTTTCAAAAGTATCCATATATTGATTAATTTGTTTTTGTTCTATGAGCATACGTTCTACTATTTCAATTGAATCGTTATCTGAACCAAGTCTTTTTATTAGTAATTTTGCATATGTTCTTAAGGCAGCCAATGGGTTTCTAAGTTGATGGACTATAACATTAACTTGATTTTTTAAATAATGGATTTCTTTATTTTTATTTTGACGTTCTAATTCAATAGAAACGCATTTAGCTAAAGATATTGAAAGCGCCTTTAATCTAGAATCTAAAGGTACGGGCCAATTTCCCTCCTTCAAATCAGTTTCCACCCTAAGAACACCAAGTAGAATATCATTTTCTTGAAGGGGATACCATCTTCTATTAGGAGAAGAAACTTTTAGAGAAGGATCATCCTCTATTGATAGTAGAAGTCTATCAATACTTGGCCATTGACCGATCATTTCAAAATTTGCCTTTGTTCCTCGTTTAGCCGAAGCTAGATACATAACTAAATGAGTCACTCCCATCGAGCAGCCAAAACTCTCTAGCTGTTTTATGATTAATTCTTCAAACTTTTTTGAGAGAATCATAAGTAATGAAAATTGGGGAAATTTTTTATAAAAATCTGAAAAAGGCTTGTAAAATATGAAAAAAGTATTAAGATATAGAAAGTCTGATTTTCACCAGCCTAAATATGAACGCTTAATCATATTTTAATCTACATCAGAGGTTGATGGGTCCTCTATGTAATTTGGAGTGAATCAAAAATCACTCATATAAGATTAGTGAAATAAATAAGACTAATCTCATAAATAATTTCAGGAGTACCAATCAATGTCAAAAAAAAGAAAAAGAATTAGCAGAAGAAGATTGGCCGGACAAAGAGTTATGGCACATGTACCCATATATCATATCGAAACCGGCAAACATAAACCAGTTACAGCTGCAAGAAGATTTATAGCTGAAAATGCCTTATCTGCGCCTTCAGTTTTCAACGTTCGAAGAAACGAACATACCACTGATAGATTTTTTTGGGGTGAAAAAGGTCTTTTTAGCGCACAATATGCCGAAGAAAATCACTTTTTATTTCCATCGCTAAAACATGTAGTTGAAGGAATTGGTGAAGATAAAATATTTGAAGGACTAGAACTTACTGCAGATGATTGGGAAGAAATTGAAGAATATGAATATGCTTTCGTTTAAAAGATATTATTCATCTGTGAACTTATCACATTAATTAAATTTGAATCAATTTGATGAAAACCATCAAATTCTATGAATTGGCAAAATTTAGAAGATTTACTTTTAACTTTTTCATAAATAATCCTAGATGCTCCAATAGGTACCACATCATCAAAGATGCCATGACTTACAATCAATGGTGAGCATTCCTCTCCTGGAAGCCAGTTTGGGTGAGGATAACCACTACAAGCAACTATTAGTCCTAGATTTAACTTAAATCCAGCATCGATTGCCATAGCTGCACCTTGAGAGAAACCTAACAAAATTGTTTTTTTAAGAGATATTTGATTGGTATCAAACTTTTTTAATGTAATAGAGAGTTTATTTACTTCAACTTCAGCCCCATTCCAATCATGTGGGTATAATCCATACCACTGTCTTCCCTGCCCACTTGGATGTAATCCAGGAGCCCTTAAAGAAATTACCTCAAAATCAAAATTCAATTTTTCTGTTATCTCCTTTCCGAGTATTAAAAGATCATCTGCATCCGCTCCCCAACCATGTATTAAGATAATTCTATGAGTAGCATTTTGAGAGCTAATCGAGACAAATTCGTGATTGATATCGTATTTCATGTTTATATTCTTAAGTAAGCAATCTTTCCAATAATGTCATCATTTGCCTTAGTTAGTGTCTCTGATAAAAAAAATATAATCCCATTTTGTAAAGAATTGGTAGAAAAATTTAATTATAAAATTTTATCAAGTGGAGGAACTGCTAAACATTTAATAGACGCAAATATTCCAGTCATCAAAATTGCAGATTTTACTAATTCTCCAGAAATTCTTGGAGGAAGAGTTAAAACTCTACATCCAAAAATCCACGGAGGAATTTTAGCCAAAAGAGCTGACGAGGAACATAAAAAAGACATTGAAACTAATGACCTAGAACTAATTGACTTAGTAGTTGTGAATCTATATCCTTTCAAGAAAACTATTGAAAAAGGGTCTCAATGGGAAGATGCTATTGAAAATATAGATATCGGGGGGCCATCAATGATTCGTTCTGCAGCGAAAAATCACAAAGATGTTTCCGTTTTAGTAGATCCTAGTCAATATAAAGAATTTATTGATGAGAGTAAAAAAGGGGAATTGAAGGATTCATATAGAGCAAAATTAGCCCTTGAAGCTTTTCAACATACATCTGACTATGACGCCGCAATATCAAGTTGGATAAGTAAAGAAAGAGGTTTACAATCTTCAAAACATATTGAATCTTATCCATTAATCAAAACTTTAAGATACGGCGAGAACCCTCATCAAAAGGCTTCTTGGTACGGTTTAAGTAATATTGGATGGAACTCAGCAGAACAACTACAAGGTAAAGAGTTAAGTTACAACAATCTATTAGATCTTGAGTCAGCCCTTTCAACAGTTTTAGAATTTGGCTATGAAGTAAAGGATGAACCCACAACAAACAAGTTTGCTTCAGTCATCCTAAAACATAATAACCCTTGTGGTGCTTCTCTTAGTAATTCATCATCTAAAGCCTTTTTAAACGCTTTGAAATGCGACTCAGTTAGTGCATTTGGAGGAATAGTTGCTTTTAATTCAAATGTAGATAGAGAAACAGCGATTAATCTTAAAGATATTTTCTTAGAATGTGTAGTTGCTCCGTCTTTTGATGGAGAAGCTTTAGAAATTTTAAAAATCAAAAAGAATTTAAGAATTTTAAAGTTTTCAAAAGATAAACTTACAAAAAAGAACCAAACCTCTTCAAAATCAATAATGGGGGGCTTACTTGTTCAAGATACTGACGATAGTGAACAAAAAACTGGAAGTTGGATTTCAGTAACTGAAAAAATTCCGAGTAAAAAAATGAACTTGGATCTAAATTTTGCATGGAAAATTTGTAAGCATGTGAAATCAAATGCGATTGTTATTGCAAAAGATCAAAAAACAATTGGAATTGGAGCTGGACAAATGAATAGAGTTGGAGCCGCAAAAATTGCATTACAAGAAGCTGGAGAGTTATGTTCTGAGGCTGTATTAGCTAGTGATGGATTTTTCCCATTTGCAGATACTGTGGAACTTGCAAATGAGTTTGGAATCAAAGCTATTATCCAACCAGGAGGAAGCTTAAGAGACCAAGAAAGTATTGAAATGTGTAATTCAAAAGGTATCTCAATGGTATTTACTCAAAAAAGACATTTTCTGCATTGAGTAGTTAAGATTTAGGATAGTAAGTAATTTTGTTAGTCTTTCTAAATAAAGAGAGTTTACCTGGTCCTGCGCATAGAAAGTAAAGAGAAATAGCACCATATATGAAAGACAATTCAAAAGCATAATTATGACCTTCAACTACTGCAAGAGGAAACCCTTCCAATCCAGTATCTAGGAGATGAAAATAAACAGCAAATGCCATCGTTGAAAATAAACCAAGAGAAGAAAGCCTTGCAAAAATCCCTATAGCCAGCCCTAATGGACAAACTAATTGAGTAATAGCTGCTCCAAATGTCCAAATAACAGGATCTCCTGGCAAAAAGGGGAAGTATTTACCAACTACAAACTCAGCAAAACCTTGTGGATCTTGCAGTTTCTCTAGACCATGATGAATCATCAAGGCACAAAAACCAATTCTTAAGACAAAGATAGATAGTTCCCCAAGTATATTCACCTCTTCTCCTGAAGATGAATTAGCAACAACAACTTCAACTTTTTGAGGAGCTTTAGTTCTATTTATAGTGGCTTCTTCAACCGGATTTGCCTGCGTTTTGTCTTCCATACTTCATAAATTTTTCATTATTCTAGTTAATAAAGTAGATCTTTAGTAAATATCTGATTAATAATTTAAAAAAACTAAGTAATTATCTAAATAATATTTCAAATTTAAGCGGCTATGTCTATTAACTTCTCAATAACGTCAGCAACAACCTTGTCAGGAGTAGATGCACCTGAAGTAATTCCAACATTAATATTTCCACTCGGTAAAAAATTAGTTTTCAGTTTTAAGTCTGATCCTAATGGTTTATGTAATATTGAGTTTTCTTTAACTGAAATCCTCTCAGGTGTGTCTATATGAAAGGAAGCAATGTTCTTAGTAATGGCAATTTCTTGTAAATGCGTAGTATTTGAAGAATTGAATCCTCCTATAACAACAAGAATATCAAGATCTTCATCTACCAATGAAAACATTGCATCTTGTCTTTCTTCAGTTGCATCACAAATTGTATTAAACGCTAAAAAGTGACTATTTAGATTCTGTGGTCCAAATTTTCTTAACATCGTTTGTTCAAAAACTTTTCCAATTTCCTCAGTCTCGCTTTTGAGCATAGTTGTCTGATTAGCAACTCCTACTCTATCTAAATCTTTATCAGGATCGAATCCGTTAGAACAAGCTTTAGCAAATTTATTAATAAACTCATTTCTGTTTCCTCTACCCAGAATATAGTCAGATACATAATTTGCTTCTTCTAAATCAAGAACAACTAAATACTTTCCTGCAAATGAGCTAGTAGCAAGAGTCTCCTCATGCTTAAATTTTCCATGGATTATGGATGTGAAAACATGTTTTTTATGCTTCTCAACAGTATGCCAAACCTTTGAAACCCAAGGACAAGTAGTATCTATAATGTGACATCCTTTCTCATGAAGGAGTTTCATTTCTTGCACAGTAGCGCCAAATGCAGGCAGTATAACCACATCCCCATTTGAAACTAACGAAAAATCTTTTATTCCATTTTTGGCAGAAATGAATTTTACATTCATTTTTCTTAAATGATCATTAACTGAGGGGTTATGAATTATTTCGTTAGTTATCCAAATATTCTCATTAGGGTAATGTCTTCTTGTCTCATAGGCCATTGCCACAGCTCTTTCAACTCCCCAACAAAAGCCAAAGGCTTGGGCTAACTTGATGTTTAGTCGACCCTTTTTATAAGTAAAACCATTATCTCTTATAGAACTTATCAAATCACTTTGGTAAGCTTCTTCTAAAGCTTGTGCTCTTTTTGTTGGAGAATCGAAACCTCTTCTGTTATATCTATCAGAGTGATGAAGGGATCTTCTAAAAGCTTGGGTGTCCATCTTTTGATATTACAACATTTTCAATAGTTTTTAATAAAAAAAAGAAACCTGACATAAGTCAGGTTTCTTAAATTAAGTTTTAGTTTAGATTATTTAGCAGATGCAAAGTCTGGATATGCCTCCATTCCATGCTCTCCTATATCTAAGCCTTGAGTCTCTTCCTCTTCAGATACTCGGATGCCTCCGAATAATCCGCCGATTACAGACCAAGCAATCCAGCAAGTAACGAGTGTCCAGATAGCATAAGCTGCGGCACCAAGGGCTTGAACAAGAAGAAGGCTAATTCCTCCACCGTTGAACAATCCCATACCTGCTCCATCACCTTGTACAGCTGTACCCCAAAGACCGATAACTAAAGTACCCCATACACCACAAACTCCGTGAACAGAGAATGCTCCTACAGGATCATCGATCTCAGCGGCATCAAGAGCCGCAACAGAAAATACAACAATAATTCCACCTACTAGTCCTGCGAACCAGGCTCCAGCAAGAGTCATGTCACCACAACCGGCAGTGATACTAACCAAACCAGCAAGGATTCCGTTAATAATCATTGTAAGATCAGGCTTACCAGAAGTTAATGTTGATACAATAGTTGCCCCAATGGCTCCAGCTGCTGCTGCTAAAGTAGTTGTTACAGCAACATATGGAACCCATTGATCCATAGCAAGTTGGGAACCAGGGTTAAATCCATACCAACCTATCCATAGAACTAATGCACCTAAAGTAGCTATAGCCATATTATGTCCTGGCATAGCTTGTGGTTTGCCATCAGAGTATTTACCAATTCTTGGTCCAAGAAGCATAGCTCCTACAAGACCTGCCCATGCTCCAACTGAGTGAACAATTGAAGAACCAGCAAAATCGACAAAACCTAAAGAATCAAGCCAACCACCATTCCATTTCCAGCTACCAGCAATTGGATATATAAATGCAGTTAATACAATGGCAAAAACAACAAATTCTCCAAATTTAACTCTTTCAGCAACAAGACCGGATACGATAGTTGCTGCAGTTCCTGCAAATGCAGACTGGAACAAGAAATCAACTGTTGGGACTAATCCAGCATCAGTTACCATATCTGCAGTAACTGTTGGATCGAAAAATAAGCCTCCAAAATAAAGCCATCCGTCAGCAACACTTCCTCCGTACATTAATGAATAGCCAATAAACCAGTAAGAGGTTACAGCTAAAGCAAATACGAATAGGTTTTTAGCAAGGATGTTTACTGCGTTCTTAGAACGGCACATACCTGCTTCAACCATAGCGAAACCAGCGTTCATAAAGATCACTAGGATAGTAGCGATCAAAAGCCATAAATTGTTAGCAAGAAAAGCTGCATTCAACTCAGGTAAATCAGCTGCGTGAGCTGAAAGATTAAAAATACCTAAACCAAACAAAGCTAAAGGAACAGTTGCAAGCCACAACATAGAGCGGTTTGAACTAAATCCTCGAATACTCCTCAAAAGGAGCATAGGTCCGTTAACAAGACTTGCATCCTGTAACTTGGACCTAGAGCGCCTTTGAGGCGTTTGCAAAGCAGTGGTCATAAAAAAAAATTAGATCTGCAAAAAAACAGTTTGTGCTGTTTCCTTTCAAATTTAAATTTATTCAAAAAACTTATCAGTGTCTAGTAGCTGTTGATACCAATTTTATAGTTGCGTACTAAAAAATTGTTTGTTAAATTAAAAAATTATTTTTTTTTGGATTTCAAAATATCTAGCTTTTTGCTTATTTCAAAGGTTTAAATCCATTCCATGATACGTGGTCTTTATGAAATTTAAAGGAACAAGGGATAGTTATCATACCTACACTGCAAGATTCTCTAAATAGCTTGCCATACAAGGGATCTGCATCATCTCCAGAAGTAAAAAAATCAGCATCATTTCGAGCAATACAAGGCAATAGAATACTTTTACTTTCGGGAATTAATTCCTTTAATTCTATGAGGTGTTTTTGTCCTCTTTTCGTTACTGTGTCAGGGAATAGAGCGACATTTTTTTTAATCCAGGTAGTATTTTTTACCTCGATGTAAATGTTACGATTATCAGGATTTGAAGATTTAGGAGTTAAAAAAAAGTCAATTCTGCTTTTTTTATCTTTCCCGTACGGAACTTCAGATGAAATTGTCTCTATTTCTCCAATTATTTCCTTTAGCAGATTTTTCTCAATAACCTTTTTGATAAGCTTATTTGCAAATAAAGTATTAATTCCCACCCAAACCTCCTCATTTTTGGCATTTAAAACGCATACTTGTTCCCAAGTGAAAGGTAATTTTCTTTTTGGAGAGGAGGAAACACTTATTCTTACTTTTGCACTTTCGGTCAAAAGTCCCTTCATTGGCCCTGTATTAGCACAATGAGCAGTTACTACCTCTCCAGTCTCTAACTTTATATCTGCAAGAAACCTTTTATACCTTTTAATTAAAACCCCCTCAATTAATGGATCAAATTCAATTATCCGATCATTCATAAATATGTAGTTAGTTAAAAATCAAATATAATTGAGACTTGGTCTCCTTGAAAATTTTAGATAAAGCCAAATGCATTCATTTTTAAAAAATAGTGTTTTTTCAATTTCATTTGGCACTAGTCTAAGTAAATTGGCTGGATGTATAAGACAAATATTTATAGCTGCTGCCTTTGGGGTTGGAATAACATATGACGCATTTAATTATGCCTATATAATTCCAGGCTTTTTGCTCATAATCATTGGCGGGATTAATGGGCCTTTACATAATGCGATTGTTGCAGTTCTTACTCCCCTTAACAAAAAAAAGGGGGGGATTGTTCTAACTCAAGTCAGCATCAAACTTTCAATATTATTATTCTTTTTAGCGTTATTAATTTACTTTAATTCAAGTTTATTAATTGATTTATTGGCACCCAATTTAAGCAACGAAGCTAAATCTATTGCCACTTACCAACTAAGAATTCTTACACCCTGTATCCCTTTATCTGGCTTCATAGGTTTAAGCTTTGGCGCCCTAAATTCCAGACGAAAATTCTTTTTATCAAGTGTAAGTCCCGCCATAACAAGCGTAACTACTATTTTTTTTATCTCATTTAGTTGGATTTTCAACCAAGAAAATACAACTTCAAATTTTCTTACTTATACCGGATTACTAGCTTTTGCAACTTTGACAGGAACTGTGATTCAATTTATTGTTCAAATTTGGGAAATAAATAAAATAGGTCTATTTAGATTGGAGTCAACCTTCCAATTTTTTAAAAATGAAGAGAGAAGAATTTTCAAACTAATTATTCCAGCATCTATTTCATCTGGTCTAGGTCAAATCAATGTTTTTATTGATATGTTTTTCGCTTCCAGTTTTCAAGGAGCAGCATCAGGGCTGGCTTACGGAAACTTTCTCATACAAGCGCCACTAGGGATATTATCTAACTCTTTAATTTTGCCATTACTTCCAAAATTTTCTAAATTGAGAAGTTGTAAAGACAGCAGAGGACTCCAAAAAAAGTTAATCTCAGGAATAGAGTACTGTTTCTTGACAACTATTTTTCTAACTGGATTTTTTGTAACATTCAATAACCAAATTGTGCAGTTAGTTTTTCAAAGAGGAGCTTTTGATTATTCAGCAACTTTAAAAGTGAAGAATATATTAATTACTTATGCAGTTGGCATACCATTTTACCTTTATAGAGATTTATTAGTAAGAACTTACTATTCAATAGAAAAAACAAAATTCCCCTTCAAGTTGTCATTTGCAGGGATACTATTAAATATTTTTTTTGATTGGTTTTTAATTGGTGCTCCAATTAACA